>WTGR01000467.1 GCA_011523485.1 Acidobacteriota bacterium | reverse complement strand
GGCGTTCAGGTCGTCGCGCAACGGCTCCAGCGTCTCCTGCCAGCGCTCCCAGATGACGTCGATCTCGGCGTTGTTGGCGATCGACTTGAGCGTAATGTGCGGCACCCGTTCGTAGACGAACCCCTGCCGGACGTCGCCGTGCGTCGGCGAGTCCGGTGGCGCCTTGCGCGTGACCTCGGCTTCCTTGCGCTGCCCCTCCGGGCTGTCGGCGAGCAGGTAGTACGGGTAGCGCGCGCCCATGATTCGCGCACGGGCGAGCGCCAGCGCTACTCGGGATGTGTCGATGGTGATCCAGCGGCGCCCCCATTGTTCGGCGACATAACCAGTAGTACCCGATCCGCAGGTGGGGTCGAGCACCAAGTCGCCGGGGTCGGTCGTCATGAGGATGCAGCGCCGAATCACTTTTTGGGCGGTCTGAACCACATAGACCTTGTCCTCTGTGAACGAACCCGTCAGAGTATCAGTCCAGAAGTTCGATTGGGGCGTAAAGGGAAAATCGTCGAGGAAGCGAATGTAGCGTACGCTGTCCTTCGCCGCCCCTAGTCGTGCTGCCCGAAGAATGCGAGACATCCCGAGTCGGTTTGTCTTCCAATACCCTTTGCCGCTTTCGAATGTTCTCCCTCGGAATTGCACTGGATAGGCGGTCGTCTCTCCGCCAGACTGCGACGTCAGGTTATCGTGACAATAGATGCGAGCATTCTCCGGAATGACCGAGCGATTCTCACGTTCGTCGCGCGTCATTGGGCGCCGCAAATAGTCGGGCATTTCGAGTTTCGAGTACTGTCCTCCTGCAGAAAACCCGGCACCCTTGAGGGAGAATAAGTGCCGCATTTTGACGCTGTCGAAGTTCTTAGCGTACCAGAGCAGGGTGTCGAATACCGCAGACAGCACGTTGGTCTTGACCGTCGGAGCCCCGGACCCGGTCATCTTAATGAAGGCAACCGCGCTTACCGAATTATCCTCTCCAAACACTTCGTCCATCAACGCCCGCACACGATGGACATTCTCATCTCCGATTTGGACGAATATCGACCCGGTTTCCGCCAACAGCTCCCGCGCCACAACCAACCGGTCCCGCAGATACGTGAGATACGAGTGGATCCCGTCCCGCCACGTATCCCGGAACGCCTTGACCTGCTCCGGCTCCCGGCTGATGTGCTCCGCCTTGCCGTCCTTGACGTCGCGGCTGGTCGTCGACCATTGGAAGTTCGAGTTGAACTTGATGCCGTAGGGCGGGTCGAGGTAGATGCACTGCACCTTGCCCCGCAGCCCTTCACGCTCGGCGAGCGACGCCATCACCTGGAGGCTGTCGCCGAGGACCATCCGGTTCGACCAGTTGGCGTCGTGCTGGTAGAACTCCGTCCGCGCATCATCGTTCGGCAGCCCGTTGAAGTCGGCGAACAGATCCGGCTGGACCTCCGAGCCGTCACCCTCCTGCCCACCCTGCCCGTTCCTGCGCTGCCGGCGCAGGTCGTCGACGAGCACCTTCGGGTGGACCTTCTCCTGGATGAACAACGGCGGCGCCTGCACGACGAGGTCGGACCAGTCCTGCGCGTCCTTGCCGCGCCAGACGAGCTGCGGGTCGAGGTCGCGGTTGCGCCGCTGGTAGGCGACCTGGGCGGGGCTCTGCTCGGCGCGCTCCATCACTGACCGGAACTCGGCCGTGGGGATGTTCTTCCGCGACGCGTCGCCGTGGGTTAGCGTCTCGACCGTCTTGCGGGATGGCCTCTTGGGCATGGGGGCAGAACCAAGGACGCTCAGACGGCCTTGTACGACCGCACGGGCAGGGCTTCTGTTTCGAGCGTGGCCAGATCGAGCTTTGCGGAAGCGTGGTCGATATCGAGCCCGACCGCGTTGCCGGCCGCGTCGAGATCGACGTTGATCCCGCTGGAGACTTCGCGGGTTTCCACGCCCGGGCCGGCTTTGAGCTCGACGTACAGGCTGTCAGTCTCCGGGTAGTAGTGCAGCTTCATGACGCATCCCTTCGAAAGCCACGGTCGAAGAAAGCATTGTGGATCGTCTCGCCGTCGTCCAGCGTCACCACGCGGAGAACCCGCACAGGGGTCTCGCCGCCGGTCGCGATCTCGCCCCAGAAGCGGACGCGGCCGTCCGGCTGCGTCTCGCGCCGGAGCGGTGCAGCGATCACGTCGACGCACCACGCCGGATCGATGTACGGACGCTTGCGAAGCACTTGCTCGGTGAAGTAGCGGGTCGTCTTCATCGAGATTCCCGGAGTCACTTCTGCCGTCGCCGCCGGACCGCGGTCAAGGCGCCACCCGAGCGACCAACGCCTGGAACTCCGCCTTCAACGCCTCCTCGAGATCCTCCTCCATCGTGTAGACGTCGGTCAGCTCGGCGAAGGCCCAGCGGCCGTAGG
>WTGR01000018.1 GCA_011523485.1 Acidobacteriota bacterium | reverse complement strand
ACTACTACGGCGGCCACCGCCTCGGCGACAACCTGTTCGCCGAGAGCATCGTCGCGGTCGACGCGGAGACCGGCCAGCGGGTCTGGCACTTCCAGGCCGTGCATCACGGCGTCTGGGACTACGACTTCCCCGCCGCGCCGACCCTCATCGACATCGAGGTGGACGGGCGCCCCGTCAAGGCGCTCGCGCAGGTCAGCAAGCAGGGCTTCACCTACGTCTTCGACCGCGCCACCGGCGAGCCGGTCTGGCCCATCGAGGAGCGTGCGGTGGAGACCGACACGGACCTCGAGGGCGAGGTGCTGTCGCCGACCCAGCCGTTCCCGACGAAGCCGCCGCCGTTCGAGTACCAGGGGATCGGCATCGACGACCTGGTCGACTTCACCCCCGAGATCCGCGAGATGGCGGTCGAAGCGGTGCGGAACTTCCGGCTCGGGCCGCTCTTCACGCCGCCCATGCTGACCGTGGACGGCGGCCTGCAGGGCACGATTCAGCGACCCCACATCGCCGGGGGCGCAAGCTGGGGCGGGGCGGCGGCCGACCCCGAGACCGGGCTGATCTACGTGCCCTCCGTGAACAGCTTCTCGGTCATCAAGTACTACACGCCGGATCCGGCCGAGGGCGGCAACCTCCGCTACACGCAGGCGGACTTCGACAGCGGGACCCAGCCGACCATGCCGCAGGGGCTGCCGCTGCTCAAGCCGCCCTACTCGCGCCTGACCGCCATCGACCTCAACGACGGCGAGCACGCCTGGATGCAGCCGAACGGCGACGGCGACCGCTACCGCAATCACCCCATGCTGCGCGACCTGGACCTGCCGCCGCTGGGCGGCGAGGGGCGGGGCGGGCCGGTGCTGACGAAGACGCTGCTCATCAGCGCCCTGTCGGCGGGCGGCTCGGACGGCGGCCCGCGCCTGGTGGCGCGCGAGAAGGGGACCGGCGAGATCGTCGGATCCGTCGATCTTCCGTCCGGCGCCATCGGCACCCCGATGACCTACCTGCACGAGGGGAAGCAGCACATCGCGCTGACCATCGGCGGGGACGTGCCGGAGCTGATCGCGCTGGCGCTGCCGTGAGAGTTGCCTGTCGACGACATCTCCAGCGATCCGGACGGGCAGTATGATGGTGGCATGAAACCCAAGCGCTCGGTACCTTCCGACCTTGAGGACAGGACCGCTGTCGACCACCGGGATCGACAGATCATCGACGAGCACGCCGACGAGCTCGACCTGGAAGCGCTCGACGTGCTCGGCTTCCAGGTCGAGGTGACGTAGTCGAATGACGAGGCTCACGGCAAGCTCGGTTCGGGAGTCGTTTGCTGCCATGCTCGACCGCGTCGCCGAAGGCGGCGAACGCATCGTGCCGGATCGAGGTGGCAAGAGTGTTGCGGCCCTCGTGCCGATCGAGGACCTGGAGCTTCTGAGGGAGATCGAGGACCGGCTCGACAATGAAGCCGCCGCGAGAGCCGGCACAGAACGAGGACGCATTGATTGGTCTGCTCTGAAACGCGACCTGGAGCTCTAGAATCCGGGCCGGAAACCCTGCGTTCGCGATTGCATCGACCGATCGAGCCGGATGTACCGCGTCGAGTTCGTTCCTTCGGCAGCACGCGCGTTCCGCACTTTCGGACGGGCGGTTCAACGACGCCTCGCCAAGCGGATCGACGCACTTGCTTATGAGCCCCGTCCGCCGGGAGTCGAGAAACTACGCGGAACGAAGAGCCGCTATCGCGTGCGGACAGGCGACTATGGAATCATCTACGAGGTCGAGGATGACCTGCTGCTGGTCCTCGTAGTGAGAATCGGACATCGGCGCGAGGTGTACCGAAGCAACTGACAATTCGTCGACGGTACCGCCGGCACCAACCAAACGGGAGGAACGACATGGCTTCTTCACGACGGCGATTTCTGAAGCACGCGGCGGCCATGGGCACGGCGGCTCTCGCGCACCCCGGCCGGGCCTGGGCCGAGCCTATGGCGGCCGGCACCGGCGCCGCGCCCGAGACATTCTCTCCCCCGGAGCTCCTCGCCCGACAGGCGACACGAGCCCGGAGAACCGCGGCGGGCGCGACGGCGAACCCGGCGTCGGGGCTTGCAGCGACGGCAACGCAGTCGAACGGCGGGACCGACTACGCGGCGATGTACCGCGACCGGCGCAACTGGGGACGCTGGGGCGACGACGACCAGATCGGCGCCATCAACCTCATCACGCCCGAGAAGCGCGCCGCGGCGGCCGGGCTGGTGCGCACCGGACGGACCGTCTCGCTGAGCCGCGTCTTCGAGCCGCCGCAGCACTTCATCCAGAAGAGCTCGCTCGGCCCCGGCGGCGGCTACGTCATGGACTATCTCGGCTTCATCTACCACGGGTCCACGGTGACCCA
>WTGR01000037.1 GCA_011523485.1 Acidobacteriota bacterium | reverse complement strand
AGCCGGACGCCGTCCGGCGCGTCCACCAGCACCTCCTTCGTCACCCCCTCGCGCAACCGCAGGTGCGCGGTGACGCCGTGCTCGGCGAGCCGCTCCATGACCGCGTCGGGATCGAACGCCTCCACGCCCAGGCCGACGTGCAGGCGGAACGCCTCGGGTCCGCCGCCCTCGACGAGGGCGACGTGTTGCGGCCCCGCCCCCACCCGGAGCACTGGGATCGGGCGTCCTTCGTAGCCGGCCGTGCGCGGTCCCCCTTGCGGCTCCTGCCAGGCGGCCACCGGCATGGCCGTCAACCGCTGGTACCAGGCCAGAGCACTCGACAGGTCGGATACGTGGTACTTGACGTGGTTGAGAGTTCTGACCGGTATCGGCGGCGGGTCTCCCGGCCGCCGTACCGCTTCGGCCGCGTCGTCGCAGACCTCCCCGAGGAAGCCCAGCCCGCCGCAGGCGATGATGGGGTTGAACTGCAGCGGCGCGCCGTCGGGGCCGTCGAAGTTGACGCCGTTGATGGTCGTGCCCTCCCGCAGCACGGACCGTGCGAGCGCGGGCATCTCCGCGAGCGCCTCGAAGATCCGGTGGACGTTGAAGTCCTCGATGCCCCAGCAGAAGTGCGGCCGTCGCGCGGTCACCACCTGCAGGCTCTCCGGGCTCCTCTGCGACAGCGCCATGTACGCCGGCGGGTCCTTGGACACCCGCAGCACGGTCTGGCCTCCGCCGTAGTCCTGGAACGCGTGGCGTGGTATCGCCAGCACCCGTTCGTACCACTCGACGGTGCTCCGCAGGTCCGCGCAGCCGAAGCTGACGTGATTCAGGGTGCTGACGCGGATCGGCAGCGACGACTCGGCCGTCACCGCACCCGCGGCCGGGACGCCCGGCACGCGGAGCGCGAGCGGCCGGGCCAGCGCCGTTGCGGGCCGTGCGACGGCTGCCGCGATGCCTGCAACGAGTAGCTGGCGGCGCGTTACCTTCCCCGTGCGCAAGGTACTCGCCGGTTGGTCGATCCGCATTGCCATGAGACACCTCCGGTGTTGGTCGCCAGCACAAATCCAGCCGTCCACCGTGACCAGGAATCCGACGTCCGCAGATGGGAGATTACCCTGCGCGGAAGCGGGGTGCACGAGCGGTCAGGGACCGTTGCGAAAGAAAGTCGGGACGTGCCGTTGATGCTGCGCGGCGCGCGCATGGCGAGGGAACGCTCCGGCGACAGGGGCGCAAAGTCGGCGGGGGGCGATCGCGAGCCGCCCGATGCGCTGTACGCAGCGGCGATAGCTGCGTTCCATCCCATCGGGCGACCCGTTCGAAGTCCGCGCCCTCCTATTGCGACGCGGCCTCGTCGATCCAGATGCGGATCTGCCGCTCGTCCTCAGTAACCCGGACGATGTCGCCGCGCAGCTCGCCCAACCGCTCGACCGCGGCCCGCACGTCGAGCGTGTCGCCGCCCCCCGAGAGGAGCGCGTCGACCACGACGATCGGAAGCTGGACGTCAACGGTTTCGCTCCCGTCCTCGTCACGGTCCACCACCTGCACGGTGATCTGATCGCCGACGCGGGCGATGCGCACCGTCTCGTCCTCGCCGTCGACCGTCACGAACTCGGTATCGCCGACCTCCGTGAGCGCCCGCCAGAGGTCTCGCATGGCGCCGACGTTCAGTGGCACGTCCCGCCCGGCCAGACTGAGTTGCCCGTCCGCCAGAATGCGGTGCGGCACCAGGGCCAGCATCGGCTCCGCCGCCGACAGCGGCACGTTGACCCTGACGTTCTCGGAGCCGTCCTCTTCGGCCGTGACCTGCACGTGCAGCCACGGCTGTGGAGCCTCCTCCTGGGCGGCGGCGACACCGATGCCGCAAGCCAGCAGACCGGACAGAACGAACGCGGACCAGAAAGTACGAGTCGACATGGAAGTCCTCCCGGCCACACGGCCGACGACGGGCAGGAGTGCGCGTCCCCGTGCGGCCCATGTCACCGTAGACGGAGGACCCGCGGCCGAAGTTCGGATACCGGGTCTACGGCCGGGAGCCGGCCTGCCCGCCGCGGTGCTACCAGGAAACGCTGTACGGCAGGCGACGGCCGCCGCCGAGGGCCAGGGCCGCCAGACCGCCGATGACGGGCGGTCCGTACCCGTTGGTGAGATAGCCGGACGTGAACATGATGCCGCTGGCGAACTGGAAGTTGAGGACCATGGCGAGCGCCACCGTCCCCGTCAGGCCCACCCGGAACCCGGCGATCAGCGCCGTGCCGGCCGCGAGCTCGCCCAGCACGACGAGCCGGGCGAACAGGGGCGCGCCGGGCATCGCCACCCACTCGAGGTACCAGCGGCTGATCGCGACCGGCTCGAAGGAGAGCCACTGCTCGAGCTCGTAGGTGAGGTGCGCGCTGTCC
>WTGR01000207.1 GCA_011523485.1 Acidobacteriota bacterium | reverse complement strand
GACGGCGAAAGCGGCCGGCCGCTGCGGGAATTCGTCGACGCGGTCACCGCGCTCCGCGGGGAACTGTCTCCGTTCTTCGAGGCCCTGCCGAAGACAGGTGCGCCCGCCGCGCGCCTCGCCGAGTTCGGCCGGGGGCAGAAACGGTTCAGGCACGAGATCAAGCGTTTCCGCGACCGCATCGACAAGGCGGCTCCACAGTGGGAGCGAACGCCCGACACGAACGCCGGTCTGAGCAAACTGGTGGACCGGTTCGCTCCGCTGGCCGAGAGCAGCCGTGACCTCACGGTACAGGCCGATCAACTTTACGAGGCTGCCGCCCGCCTGATCGAGACCTGCGAGCAGGAGTGCGACGCCAAGTCCAGCGACGCTTGGAACGGCCGCGACGTGACCCGCGCCCGCAAGGCGGCCGACGAGGCGCGGCGGAGAGCCGTCGAACAGCTCCGGAGAGTCCGCTACTTCTGGCGCCAAGCCCACTGGCTCACCGAGCGCTTTCCCGACGGCGCCCTGCGCGACGTGGAAGGGCTGGTCAGGCTCGTGGACCGCACTGACATGGAGGCCAACCGCTGGAGCCTCACGCCCGGCCGCTACCTCGGCGTCGCCCCGGAAGAGGAGGACGAGAACTTCGATTTCGCGACCACGATGCGCGAGGTCCACGCAGAACTCCGGGAGCTCGACGCCGAGGCGGCCGTCCTGGCGGCAAGGATCCAGGGGAACTTCGAGAAGCTGGGGATATAACAACCCACCAAAGTTGCTGGTGGATTTCTCGGTGATGGTGCCTCCCGCGCTCATGAGACCGTTTGTGGAACTCGCGGGTCCTCTGAGGCGACAGATTCAGAACTTGCTTGAGCAAAACGCAAGTTGGAGACACGCTCGCGATGTGTTACTGCCGCGTCTGATGAGCGGGGAGATCGCGGGGTGACCCGAGACGTCAGTTCGGAGCTCGCCGACCTGCTCGCCCGCGGCGAAGGCGGAACCGTGGAGTTCAAGAGATCGCTGACCAAAGACGTTGGCCGGGGGTTGTGCGCGTTCGCCAACGCCGGTGGGGGGACTGTCGTGCTTGGCGTCTCGGATTCCGGAAAGATCGTCGGTGTGGCGGACCACAACCGATTGAAATCGCGAGTGTTGAGCACAGCGCGGGACGGTTGGGGAACTGGCGCCGCCGCGGGGGTGTCACCGGCTGTAGCTGGGCGAGAGGACCAAGAAGCGACCAGGAAAGACGCCCAAGAGGCCCACGATGGCACCCAAGAGGCCCACGATGGCGCCGCGCAGGCCCAAGACAGGGCTGGACGAGGCGGGCCTGAATCCAATGGAGAGAGACTTCACGACTGGGAATCGCCATGCTCAGGGACTGCGCAGAACAGCCCGCCACGGGCCGCGAGCTTCTCTTGGCGAGCGGGTACTCCTCCAGGACTGGCAATTTCAAGAGGGCCATCGAGAGGCATCGTGCGATGAACCTTCTGGAGCTCACGATCCCCGACAAGCCGCGCAGCGGCAAACAGAGGTACTGCTTGACGCCTACGGGGCGGCGGGTCCTGACCGGTCTTGCGGATGAAGACAAAATGAAGTCCTCCGGCCGATCCACGACGCAGGGCCAAAGACAGGCGGTTCGTCATCGACGGTTCGTGACATTTCCCGGGGCCGGCCGCCGGCCGGCCGCCCCTGTTGCGCCCGGCGAGGCTCAGACCATGTGAAGACGAACATCACAGTCCGCATTGGAAACTCGGCTCATGCGGCGGTCGGCGGTGACGACAATCAAGTTGCGTTCCTTCGCCTGTGCGCATATCCACAAGTCGTTCTCGTCGATCTGGAGCTTTTTTCCGGTCGCGCTGTCGATCCAATCTTCCACCCAGCGAGGCCGATCCTTCCTCAAAGCCTTGGCCAGGTACTGGCTGGACAGGTTTGCCTTCAGTTCGGCATATGCGGCGGACGTATGCCGTGTAACTTCCAGAAGTGCATACTCGTGCGCTCTTGTCAGCGTCCGTTGAAGTTGGGGTGATGCGGATCCGGCAACGGTTTCCGCCAGACGAACACCGTAAGCCAGCTCTGCCATGACTATTGCCGATACGAACTTCGTGGAGTGCTGATCGAGTGCCCCGATTGCCGTTTGCACGTCACCGTGCCGCGAATGTTCGGCATCGAGTAGCGGCGAGAGGACGCTGGTGTCGAAAATGTACCCGGACACGACCGATCACGCTCCGAAGTTTCTGAGCAGTTCCGCTTCGTCCGCTGGCAAGGGCTGAAAGACGTCGAGAATCCACGAACCGTGCGGTCGGAACCGCCCGGACACGCGCTCGGCCAGGGTGAGACCGGGAGCAGGATTGTAGTCGTCCCAGTGTCGCCACGGGTGTGCGACCGGGCGATCCGAACCACGGAAGAACT
>WTGR01000009.1 GCA_011523485.1 Acidobacteriota bacterium | reverse complement strand
CCGACCTACGGGTTCGAAGCCCGGCGCTCTATCCAGCTGAGCTACGGGCGCGCGAACGGCCATCTTACCACGCGGTTCCCCCCGGGAGTTTGCGCCGCAGGAGTCTCGCGCCGGCAGACGCCCGACGCGACCCTGGGTCGCACTACTCCCCGTAGGCGAACGCCGCCTCGAGTCGCGCCGGCTCGGCGGCGCGCATCTTCGCCCAGAGGTCTCCCACCTGCTCGAGGCGCGGGAAGATGGACCGGATCGTGAAGTCCTGCGGCCGGAGACCCGCCGCGACCCCCTCGTGCGCCTCCGTCCAGGCGAGCGGCGTCGACACGCCGGCGAACGGGCTGGCGCGGGCGCTGTAGGCGCAGGCCAGCGTCTTGCCGTAGATGTTCTGCAGGTAGTCGATGTAGACGGCGTCGGGCCGTCGCTGCCGGACCATGCGCTCGACGGTGGCCGCCGCCGGGTGCGCGTCGGCCACCACCGTGGCGACGATCTGGCAGAAGATCATGCCCGCTTCGTAGGGTGTGCCGGGCGGGAGCGGAATGAAGATGTGGATGCCCTCGGAGCCGGAGGTCTTGGCGAAGCAGGGCACGCCGAGACGTTCGAGCTCGTCGTGGAGCCAGCAGGCGACGTCGAGCACGCGGTCGAACGTCGCTTCCGGCATCGGGTCGAGGTCGAGGGCCACCTGGTCGGCAGACTCGAGATCGTCCAGCGTGGAGAACCACGGGTCCTGCGAGATGACGGCGAGCTGCGCCATGTAGAGCAGGGTCTGAAGCTGACCTCCGACCAGGTACGGCACGACCGAGTCGGGCTTGTCGGGGCTCTCGCGGACGGTCGCCACGCGGAGGCCGTCGGGCAGCGGGTCCGGCGCGCGGTGCTGGTAGAACGACTTGCCGCCGACGCCGTTGGGAAACCGCTTCATGACCAGCGGCCGGTTCTCCACGACCGGCAGCAGGTAGGGGGCCATGCGGAGCTGGAAGCGGAGCAGCTCGCCCTTGGTGATTCCCGGTTCGGGCCAGAAGACCTTGTGGAGGTTGCCGACGGGGACGCGCGCGCCGTCGTGGAGGACGAGGGTGCCGCGCCGGCGGTCGCGCTCCAGGTCCTCGAGTTGCGCCAGCAGGTCATCGACGCCCGGGTCCGGGTGCTCCGGGTGCTCCGGTTCCGGTGCGGGCGCCGGGTGTGCCGGTGGTGCCGGGAGAGTCGCCCTCCCTGTCGTCGGTGAGGTACGTGCTTCCTTCTCGACGCGACCGGTCGGCCGTGTCGCGGCGCGTCGCGCGGGCGGATCGGAGGCGCCGCCCGGGGGCGGGCGCCGCGCCGGAAGCCGGACGTCCGCCGGCCGCTTGTCTTCCCGCAGGCCCTGGTAGACGGGATGGCGCAGCACGCCGTCCGGCGTCCACTGGCTGAACCCCGTCTGCACGACGAGGACCGGCTCGACCCAGCGGCGCTTCTCGGACGGTTTCGGCTGTGTCAACTCCACGAAGGGCGGCGCATCGGTCGCCAGCGGAGCGAGGAGGCCGGCGATGCGGTCGAGCTCGGCGTCGGTGAATCCGGTTCCGACCTGTCCCGCGAAGACGAGCGCCCCCGCCGCCGGTCGACCCTCGCCGGCGGCGTGGTAGCCGAGGAGGAGGGCGCCGAAGTGCGGCCGCGATCCGCGCGGCAGGGTCCAGCCGCCGACCACGAACTCCTCGGTGCGCGTGAATTTCACCTTCTGCCAGCCGGAACCGCGGCTGCCGCTGGCGTAGCGCCCGTCGGGGCGCTTGACGATGATTCCCTCCCAGTCGCGCTTCAGGCCGCGATCCGCCAGCGCCGCGCCGTTGCCGGTCGTGCTCTCGATCAGGCGCACCGCTCCGGAGCGGTCCGGGCGCAGCAGGCCCTCCAGTCGCCGCCGGCGCTCGGTGAACGGGAGCGGCCGGAGGTCCTCGTCCCCGTCGCGCAGCAGGTCGAAGACGACGAGCGCGGTCGCGACGCGGCGTACCGCCGCGCGCACGGCGCCGCCCGTCGCGTGCAGCCGCTCCTGGAGGTGCTGAAACGGCAGCGCCGCGCCGTCCTCGCCGGTCGCCACGATCTCGCCGTCCAGCAGCACCGGACGGCGCAGCCGGCGTCCGAGGGCGGCCAGCGGCTCGACGAGATCGGGAAACTGCGCGGTCTTGTCGCGGCCGAGCCGCGTGTACAAGCAGGGGGGCGCCGCGCCGTCCAGCGCCACCAAGGCCCGTATGCCGTCGTACTTCGGTTCGAAGACGAGCTCGGGCCGCGAGAGCAGACGCGCGTGAGCGCTCGGCGGCGCCGACTCGGCCAGCATCGGCCGCACGTCACGCGGGTCGCCGCGCCACGCCGTCGCCGCCTGCCGTCGCCGCACCTGACGCTTCGCCATGGAAACTACCAGCATACGGGAACCCCGGAGCGCGTCCTGCCGATATATTCAGGGAAGGAACAAGGAGCACGAACGATGGCCGCACGTCCAACCTGGAAGGGCCACCTGAAGGTGAGCCTGGTGACCGTCCCGGTCCGGGTCTTTCCCGCGACCAACGCGACCGGCGTCATCCGGTTCAACCAGTTGCACGCCACGTGCCGGACGCGGATCCGCCAGAAGAAGTGGTGCGAGGAGTGCGACACCGAGGTGGACAAGTCGGAGATCGTCAAGGGGTTCGAGTTCGAGAAGGGGCGCTACGTCGTGATGGACGACGACGACCTCGCCAAGGCGAAGCCCGAGTCGACGCGGATCATCAATCTGCTCCGGTTCGCCGACGTCGAGTCGATCGATCCCGTCTACGTCGAGCGGCCGTACTACCTGGCGCCGGACGGGAAGGTCGCCGGCGAGGCGTTCGCGGTGCTCCGTGAAGCCCTCGAGGGCAAGGCGGGCATCGGCAAGCTGGCGCTGCTCGGGCGGGAGTACCTGGTCGCGGTGCAGCCGCGCGAGCGGGGGCTGATGATGTTCACGCTGCGCGCGGCGAGCGAGGTGCGCCGGATGTCGGCGATAGACGAGCTCGAGGACCTGCCGGAGACGGTCAACGAGGCCGAGGTGCAGCTTGCGCGCCAGGTGATCGGAACCTTCGCCGGCGATCTGGACCTGTCGGAGTTCAGCGACGAGTACCAGGCGGAGCTGCGGCGCATCATCGACGCGAAGGTCGCCGGCGAAGAGGTGGTCGAGCAGGAAGCGGATTCTCCCGCCAAGGTCGTGAACCTGATGGAGGCGCTGCGCAAGAGTCTCGATCAGGTCAGCGCGTCGAAGAAGAAGCCGGTGAAGGCGTCGGCGAAGCGGGCCGCGAAGGGCGCACGCAAACGAGCGTCCGGCACGGCGGCGGCAGGCGCCGCGACGGCCCCGGCCCGCAAGCGCAAGCGCGCATGACGGTCACACCGCGCAGGCACGCCCCGCCGTGGGCGAAGGCGCCGCACCCGGTTGTCGGCAGGCAGCGCGAGCGGCCCGGTCCGGAGTCAGGGCGACAGGTCGAACGCGGCCATCTGCCGGGCGTTCCGTACCAGGATGCGGCCGTCCGCCATGGCCGGGACGTTCCACGTCTTGCCCTCGATCGCGCGGAAGCCGGCGACCTCGTCGTGGCCGTCCGGCGTCGCCCGCACCAGCACGAGGTCGCCCCGTTCGGTCAGCACCACGAGGTGGTCGCCCGCGGCCAGGAGCTGCCCGTAGCCGTAGCGCCCGCCCTTCCACAGCAGCTCGCCGGTGGCCGCGTCGATGCAGGCGAGTATCGACTCGTCGAGCCCGTAGATGTAGCCGTCGATCAGCACGGAGCTGCTGAACTTGTTCTTCATCCGGTTCGACTCCCATACCGTCGCCGCGGCGAGGCGGTTGCCGGCGGGAGTCAGCTCGACGAGCGCGGCGCCCTTCCCGTAGCCGGCCGAGAGGAAAAGCTGCGTGTCGTTGATGACGAGCGGCTGTGCGATGTTGGGCACGACCGGGACGGTCCACGGATACTCCCACAGCAGCGCCCCGTCCGCCGGCCGCAACCCGGCGGCACGCTCGGCGGTGACCACCACGACTTGCCGGATGCCGCCCAGCGTCGCCAGCATGGGCGACGTATAGCCCTGGATGTCGTCCAGCACGTGCCAGGCGACGTCGCCGGTGAGGCGGTCGTAGGCGGCCACCGACCAGCCGCGGCCTCCCGGCTGGACCACGACCACGTCGTCGACGACGAGCGGTGCTCCGGACATCGCCCAGGGCAGGTTGGCGGCGCCGCCGTCGGCCAGGATGTCGCGTTCCCACAGGACCGCGCCGGTGGCGGCGTCCAGGCAGACGAACCGGCCGGTGGCGCCGAGTGCGTAGAGCCGCCCGTCGTGCCAGGTCGGCGTGGCCCGCGGTCCCGGCCCGCCCATCGTCTCCCGGAAGTGCGCCGGCCAGGCGTGCGTCCAGCGTTCGGCGCCGGAATCGACGTCGTAGGCGGCGACCACCTCCTCGTCGCGGCGTTGCTCGATGGTGAAGGCCAGCCCGTCGGCGACCACGAAGGAGGCGTACCCGCCGCCGATCGGCCCGCTCCAGAGCGGATCCAGCCCGTCGTCGGGCCAGTCCGTCCGAATGGGCGTCTCCGTGTAGCGCCCGTCCCGGTGCGGGCCGCGGAAGTCGGTCCAGACGGCGTCGTGTTCGGATGCCGCCGGCGCCGCGGCGTCCTCGCTCGCGGCGTCCTCGCTCGCGGCGTCTTCCGCGGCGACGGACGGGGCCGCGCTCGAGTCGTTCCGATCCGCCTCCAACGCCGCGTAATGCGCTTCCGGGGCTCCGAACGAGAAGAGCGGCCGCATCCCGTTGCCGGCGAACTCGATCTGCAGGTCGAAGGCGACTACCAGGAGGCCGACCACTCCCGCGGCGAAGGCCGCGAGCAGGACGACCCCGGCCAGCACGCGCCCCGCGAGCGCCGTCACGATCCGCCTCCCGCCGCCTTGGCCTTCTCCTGCAGGCAGGCGAAGAAGCGGTCCATCATCATCTTCGAGACGCCGCCGAGGAGCCGCTGGCCGACCCGCGCGATCGTGCCTCCGACCTGCGCCTTCCCGGTCACCGCGACGCTGGTCCGGGCGCCGCCGTCGGTCTCCGCGAGGGCGACTTCCGCCGAGCCGTTCACGAAGCCGGGCTTGCCCTTGCCCTCGACGGCGAGGGTGTAGCCGGCCGGCTCGTCCTGGTCGGCCATGCGGACCGTGCCCTCGTAGCGCCCGGTGATGGCCGCGATCCCGATGGTGAGCGTGGCCCGGTAGGTGTCGTCGCCGGTCGGCTCCATCGCCTCGCAGCCGGGGAGGCAGCCGGCGATGACCTGCGGGTCGATCAGCAGGTCCCAGACCCGCTGCCGGGGCGCGTCGAACGTGTAGGTGGCCGAGACTTCCATGTGATCAGCATACCGCGCAAACGTCGGCGGGGCGGCGCCCGAAGGGAAGGACTGGGAGCCTGCGCCGCAGAACGCAGCGAAGCGGAGTGCTGAGGCGCAGAGTCGTGGAGTGGTGGGGATGGGCCGAAACGCCGAGCCTGCGAGGCGCTTCGGGGCGCTAGGCCGGCGCCGGCGTGGGAGCCGGCGGAACCGGCGCCTGACGCCGGGCCGGGCGGTGCGCGGGCAGGCCGTTCAGGTGGCGGGCCAGCGCCTCGAGACTGGCGAGGTTGTGCACCGGCAGGAAGTCGTCGATCGACGGCAGGGCGGCCAGCATGCCGCGCGTCAGCGGCACGTAGTCGGGCGACCCGAGCAGCGGGTTCAGCCAGATCAGGCGATGGCACGAGCGCTGGAGGCGCGCGATCTCCGCTCGCAGGCAACCCGGCTCGCCGCGGTCCCAGCCGTCGGATATCAGGAGCACGATCGGACCCTGGCCCCGTACCCGCCGGGCCCAGTCGACGTTGAACGTCCGCAACGCGTCGCCGATTCGCGTCCCGCCGCCGAAGTCGGTGATGGTGCGCGGCAGGCGGGGTACGGCGACCTCGGCCTTGCGCGTGACGAGCTGCCGCGTGATGCGCGTCAGGCGCGTCGCGAAGACGAACGACTCGACCCGGCCCAGCCGGCCGCCGCCGGTCAGCGCATGGACGAAGTGCAGCAGCATCCGGCTGTAGCGCTCCATCGAGCCGCTGACGTCGCACAGCAGGATCAGGGGCCGCCGCCTGGTCTTGCGGCGCCGCTCCGGCAGGTCGATCAACTCGCCGCCGAAGCGCATGTTGGCGCGCACCGTCCGGCGCAGGTCCAATGCGGGGCCCCGGCCGGGCGTCCAGCGCCTGGACGTACGCTCGCCGAGATCCCAGTTCAGATCGGCCATCATCCGCTCGGCCGCGGCCAGCTCGTCCTCGGTGAACTGCTCGAAGTCCTTCGCGTAGAGCGACTCGCGATCGCTGTAGCTGAGCACCGCCATCCGTTCGACCTGGTAGCCGGCCCGGCGCTCCGCACCGCCGCCGTCGGCATCGGACTCCGGCGCCTCCGATTCGTACTCCGGCGCGCCCGAGCGGCGCTTCTCGCCCATCGCGCTCAGGTCCTTCTCGGTCCAGTCGCCGTGCGGGCGCCGCCAGAACACGCGGAACGCCTCGTCGAAGACCGCGAGATCGTCGGCCCGGTGAATGAGCAGGCTGCGCAGCGTGTGGTAGAAGTCCGCCCGCCGCCCGACGTCGACGTGCGAGAGCGCCGCGGCCACCTCGCGCGCCCGGCCGGCCTGCACGTCGAGCCCCAGGCGGTGGAGCAGCCGGGTGAAGTGGAGCAGGTTGTGGAGGAGATACGCCATGGATGGAGCGATTGCGTCAGAGCACGGCGCCCTGGCCTCGGCTTGGCGACACGTCACTCTCATCGTGCGTGTCGACCGGCCCGCAGGCACCGACCCGGTCGATTTGCCGAAAGTGTTCGTCGAACGTCAGCACGACCGCCCCTGCATGCGATGCGGCCGTCATTTCCAGAGATCCTGATCGATCTCTCCGAACGCGGCGACGCTCGTCTCGAAGCGCCGGGATTCGTCCTCGCTCCACGAGGCGGACGACTCGGCGGCCTGCCGGCTTGCTTGACGCTCGCCGCTGCCTCGTTGTATAAACAGCCGTATCTACAACGGACAGCGAAGCGACAAGAGCCGCAATGGAAACACGTATCGGGAAGTGGGGCAACAGTCTGGCGATCAGGATTCCGCAGGCCGTTGCCGCCCGGGTTGGCATCACGTTGAACGCGGCGGTCGAGCTGACCCCGCGGGGCGATCGACTCGTGGTCTCCGTGTTGAAGCAGCCCCGCACGGAGCTGGATGAGCTGCTGGGCGGAGTGACCGAGGACAACCTCCACGGCGAGGTCGACGCCGGTCCCCCGGTGGGCGGCGAAGCATGGTGACGTCGCCCGGCGGTGTTCCCGAACGCGGGGATGCGGTCTGGATCGACTTCAATCCGCAGGCCGGCCGGGAGCAGGCAGGACGTCGTCCCGCAGTCGTGCTTTCGCCGGCCGCGTACAACGGCAGGGTCGGCCTCGCGCTGCTCTGTCCGGTCACCAGCCGGATCAAGGGATATCCATTCGAAGTGCCGGTTCCGGATGGACTGGGTGTCGCAGGCGTCATCCTTGCGGATCAGGTGAAGAGCCTGGACTGGCGCAGGCGCAATGCGACGGTGATAGGGGCGCTCCCCAGCGAAACCGTTTCCGCGGTTCTGCGCAAGGTGAACCTGCTCTTGACGCCGTCCGCGACCTGCTGAGATCCGCCGTCGACGGAAGAATCCTCGTCGCCGATCGTCGACGACGCGCACCATGCTCCGCATACCGGCGCGATGGGTCATGCGCGCGCCGGAGCATCCGGTTCGGCCGCCCGCGCGCCGGGCGTCTTCGCGCGGTTCAGCATCTGCTGAATCCGCTCGCCGCGGACGTTCTGCATGTCCTCCTGTGTCTTGAGGACGATGCCCAGCGTGCGGTCGATGGTCGCCGCGTCGAGCTCCTGCTTGTCGAGCGCGACGAGTGCCGCCACCCAGTCGAGCGTTTCGGACACGCCGGTGACCTTGTAGAGGTCGGCCTGCCGCAGTTCCTGCACGAAGCCGGTCACCTGCTCGGCGAGCGCGGCGGACGCTTCGGGCACCTTGGTGGTGATGATCCGCAGCTCCTTCTCGAAGCTGGGGTAGTCGATCCAGGCGTAGACGCAACGCCGCTTGAGGGCGTCGTGCAGCTCACGGGTACGGTTCGACGTGATGACGACGACCGGCGGCGCCGCCGCCTTGATCGTGCCGATCTCCGGGATGGTGATCTGGAAGTCCGACAGTAGCTCGAGCAGATAGCCTTCGAACTCCTCGTCCGCGCGGTCGAGCTCGTCGATGAGCAGCACCGGCGGCCGTTCCCGCTCACGCAGCGCTTGCAGCAGCGGGCGCTCGATCAGGAAGTCAGGACCGAACAGCTCGCGGGCCCGCTCGCGGCGGTCGTGCGCCTGCTCGCCGGCCGCCTCGCCGAGCCGGATCTCGATCAGTTGCCGCGCGTAGTTCCACTCGTAGACGGCGTGGGTGACGTCTAGCCCCTCGTAGCACTGCAGCCGGATCAGGTCGGCTCCGAGCGCGGCGGAGAGGACCTTGGCGACCTCGGTCTTGCCCACTCCCGCCTCGCCTTCGAGCAGCAGCGGCCGGCGCAGCTTCAGCGCGAGGTAGGTGGCGGTGGCGAGACCGTCGTCGGCGATGTAGCGGTGCTCGGCGAGGAGCTGTTCGAGGCCGTCGATGGATGCGGGCGTCGCGGAGCGCATACTCGATGTCGAGGTCGTCATGATATTAAAATAGTCGCCGAATTGATATAATTCCAGGCGGGATGGAGGTGGGCGTTCCTATGCGAAAAACGAGTGTCGATGTTGACGATCTGCTGCTCGAGCAGGTGCGGGACGTGCTCGGAACGTCGTCGATCAAGGAGACGATCGACGGCGCGTTGCGGGAAGTCATGCGTGCCGAGGCACGACGCCGGGAGATTCGGGCCCTTGCCGTCATGGAAGGTCTGGACCTGGCGGACGAGCAGGTGATGGCGAAGGCGTGGCGCTCCTGATCTCGGCCCCCATCCTGACGCATGCCCTATCTGATCGACAAGAGCGCGCTGGCTCGCATGCAGGACCCGCGCGTCCAGGCCCGGCTCGGGCCCGTCATTGCGGCGGGTGAGGCGGCGACGTGCGCAATCATCGAGCTTGAAGTCCTGTACTCGACGCGTAACGCAGACGAGCACGCTCGTACCCGAACCCGCAGGCGGCTCGCTTACCGCCACATCGATTTGACGGACCCGATCTTCGAACGGGCCATCGAGGTGCAGGGGTTGCTCGCTGCCCGGGGACAACACCGTCTCCCGATACCGGACCTGATCATCGCGGCGGCGGCCGAGGCGGCCCGCATGACCGTGTTGCACTACGACGCGGACTTCGACACCATCGCCGCGGTCACCCGGCAGGAGATGGAGTGGGTCGCGCCGCGCGGCTCGCTATAGGCGCTCGTCGTAGCGGGTCCCGGCCACGTCGGCTGACCCGCGTGCGACGCGGGACGCGGGTCCACGCCTACCCGGCCCGCTCGGCGGCCGCCGCGAGCGCGCGCTGGACGTACACCGGCGCGACCGCCTTGCGGTAGTCGCCCGACGCGAACACGTCGCCGAGCAGGTCGTCGCCGAGATCGCCCGACACTGCGGCGGCCGCGGCGGCGAAGGCCTCTTCCGACGGCGGTTGGTCGTTCAACGCCGCCTCGACGCCGCTGCAGCGCACCGGCTTCGGCACGAGCCCGCCGATGGCGACCGACACGTCCGTGCAGACGGTCTCCTTCGGTTCGCCCTTGATCTTGGAGATCCAGCCCCCGCCCTTCGTGCCGATCCCGAGCGCCGCGGCGACGCCGATGACGGCGTAGCGCGAGGCGGGGTGCGAGAACTTCACGTAGGCGGTGCCGCGGCCCGCGGCCGAGGGGACGCGGATCGAGGTCAGCAGGTCGTTCTCGCCGAGCGACGTCATCATCACGCCGGTGAAGAAGTCGCCGACGTCTACCGACCGC
>WTGR01000710.1 GCA_011523485.1 Acidobacteriota bacterium | reverse complement strand
ACGCGATGGCCGCGCATCACATGGACATCGACTGGCCCTCGCTGGAATCGATGCTCGTGCAGGCGGCCGACGCCATCTCCGCGGCCCGGCCGGGCGCCCGCCGCGATATCCTCGAGTCGTACGTCAAGCGCCTGGAGAACCTGGAAGGCATCGCGGACTCGTTCAAGGGCGTCTCGAAGTCCTTCGCGCTTCAGGCGGGACGCGAGATCCGGGTGATGGTCGAGAGCGAGCGGATCACCGACGAAGACGCGGTCTGGCTCTCGAAGGACATCGCGAAACGGATCGAGAACGAGCTCCAGTACCCCGGCCAGATCAAGGTTACGGTGATACGCGAGACCCGCTCGGTGGAGTACGCGCGTTAGCCCGGCGTTGGCCCTGTCGTGCCCAGTTCCGCCACCGTCGCCGACCTCGGCGAGCATGCCGTCGTTCAGCGCATCCGGGACCGGGTACGCCCGCGAGCCCCGGGAGTGGTGACCGGCATCGGCGACGACGCCGCCGTCATCGAGCCGGACCGCGGCGCGCTGGCCGTCGTGACCACCGACACGCTGGTGGAGGGAGTCCACTTCGACCGGACCCACAGCTCCCCCACCGACATCGGGCACAAGGCGCTCGCCGTCAACCTGAGCGACCTCGCGGCGATGGGCGCCGCGCCGCGCCATGTCCTGCTTGCGCTCTCGCTGCCCCCCGCCTGCCTCGTGGCGGACGTCGACGAGATGATCGACGCGCTGCTGTCGCTCGCGGCGCGCCACCGCACGACGCTGGTCGGCGGCGACGTCACCGCCTCGACGGGACCGCTCGTCCTGGGAGTGACCGCCATCGGCAGCGCAAAGCGGCGGCGGGTGCTCGGACGCGACGGGGCCCGGCCGGGCGACGTCGTCTACGTCAGCGGCACGATCGGCGCCGCGGCGGCGGGCCTCGCCTCGTTCCGGAAGGCGACGGACGCCGGCCCCGCTCCCGCGGCGTGCCGGCAGCGCCACCGCCGCCCCGAGGCCCGCGTCGTTCTCGGCGTCTCGCTCGGCCGGAACCGGGCGGCCCGCGCCTGCATCGATCTGAGCGACGGGCTCGGCGACGCCGTCCACCGGATCGCGACCGCGAGCGGCGTCGGGGTGCGACTCGACGCCGAGGCCCTGCCGATCCACCCGGAGGCGCGCGCCTGGTTCGAGGCGGCCGGGCTCGACCCCCTGGCCGCCGCGCTCGCCGGCGGCGAGGACTTCGAGCTGGCCTTCACGAGCCCGCCGGCGTTCCGCGGGCGGCTGCGGCACGTGCGGCGGCAGATCGGCGAGCTTCCGCTCACCCCGATCGGCGTCGTCACGAAGGCGCGCGAGGTGTGGCTGCGCCGCGACGGCCGGGACGAACCGCTGCCCGGCGGGTACGAGCACTTCGGGCGCGCGGATTGAGCCGGCGTCAGCCTCCGCTCCCCGAATCGACCACCGCCGGCTCCAGTGCGGCCGGCCCGGCACCGGCCCGCGCCGGCGCCGCCGCCCGCTCCTGGTCCCTGTACTGCAACTGATACAGCGTGTGATAGAGCCCGCGGCGCGCGAGAAGCTGCTGATGGGTACCCGCCTCCCGCAGCTCGCCCTTGTGGAAGACCAGGATCTGGTCCATGTCCTGCACCGTCGACAGCCGGTGCGCTATGGCGATGGTGGTCCGCTCCGCCATCAGGACGTGCAGGGCGTCCTGGATGAGGCGCTCGGTGTCGGTGTCGACGCTCGACGTCGCCTCGTCGAGCAGCAGCACCTCGGGAGCGAACGCGAGCGCCCGCGCGAAGCTCAGCAACTGCCTCTGGCCCACCGAGAGGGTCGCGCCGCGCTCTCCCACCTCGCTGTCGAGCCCGGCGGGCAGGCGCTCGATGAAGCGATCCGCGTGCACGCTTCGCGCCGCCGCCCGCACCGCGGCATGGCCGATCGCGTCGTGCCCCAGGCGGATGTTCTCGCGCACGCTGCCGGAGAAGAGATAGACGTCCTGGAGCACGAGGCCGAAGCGCTGCCGCAGGTCGGCCAGCGGCATCTCGCGCACGTCGACACCGTCGACGATGATCCGCCCGCGATCCACGTCGTAGAAGCGCATCAGCAGGTTGATGAGGGTGGTCTTTCCCGCTCCCGTCGCGCCGACCACGCCGACCCGCTCGCCCGCGCCGACCTCGAACGAGACGTCGCGCAGCACGTACTCGTCGCCACGGTAGGCGAACCAGACGTGCTCGAACCGGATCCGGGCGCCGCCGGGAGGAGGAGCGGGGCCCGGGCGCGCCCCGAGTCCGGGCGCGGGAGACGAGGCGGCCCTCGGCGCCGGCGCCGCGGGCGAGGCGATTTCCACCGGCGTGTCGAGCAGCCCGAAGATGCGCTCGGACGACGCCATCGCCGACTGCAGAATGTTGAACTTTTCCGACAGGTCGCTGATCGGCTTGAAGAAACGCTGCGAATACTGCAGGAACGCGACCAGCGCCCCGAGCTCGACCGTATCCTGCAGCGCCCGCCCGCCGCCGTACCAGACGATGAGGGCGGTGGCGACGGCGCCCAGCACCTCGATGGCCGGATAGAAGGTGGCGTAGTAGAAGATGGACTCCAGGTTGGCGTCGCGGTGCGCGCGGTTGATGCCCGCGAACTGCTCGAAGTTGCGCGCCTCCCGCCGGAAAAGCTGCACGGTCGCCATGCCGCTGATGTTCTCCTGCAGGAAGGCGTTGATCCGCGCGATCTGGAGCCGCACCCGGCGGTACGACTCCCGCGCGTTCATGCGAAACCAGTGCGTGACCCAGGCGATGGCCGGCAGCACCGCGAACGTGACCAGGGCCAGGCGCCAGTCCATCCACAGCAGGACGATCATGATGCCGGCCAGCATGAAGACGTCCCGGAACACGGTGACGACGCCCGAGGTGAACAGCTCGTTCAGCGTGTCGACGTCGGAGGTGACGCGGGTCATCAGCCGGCCGACCGGGTTGCGGTCGTAGAAGCGGAGATCGAGCCGCTGCAGGTGGCGGTAGATCTCCATCCGGAGATCGAACATGATCCGCTGCCCCATCATCTGCATCGTCCAGGTCTGCACGTACTCGAGCACGAACGAGCCGGCGAGAACGAGCAGGAACGCGAGGGCGATGCGGTCCAGGCCGTCGAGGTCCCCCGGCGCGATGTGGTCGTCGATGGCGACCTTCGTCAGCCAGGGCTGGGCGAGCTGGAGCACGGAGCCGGCGGCGATCGTCGCGAGCGCGACGCCCACCGACCGCCGGTGCGGGCGCAGGTAGCCGAGCAGCCGCCGCATGAGCCGCGCGTCGTAGGCCCGGCCGAGAACCTCCGGTTCGTGAACGGACATCCGCCTACGATTCCTCGAGCGCTGCTTCCAGCAACTGCTTCCGGTGCAGCCCGGCGTAGAGACCGTCCAGCGCCACCAGCTCGGCGTGCGTGCCCCGCTCGACGACCCGGCCCTCGTCGAGCACGAGGATCAGGTCCGCATCGCGCACGGTCGAGATGCGGTGGGCGACCAGGATCGTGGTACGCTGCCGCATCACCTCCCGGAGCCGCCCGAGAATCGCCTCCTCGGTGTGGGTGTCGACCGCCGACAGCGCGTCGTCGAGGATCAGAATGCGCGGATCGGTAAGGATGGCCCGCGCCAGCGCCGCACGCTGCTTCTGCCCCCCCGACAGGGTGATGCCCCGTTCGCCGACCTCGGTGTCGAGGCCGCGCGGAAACCCGGCGACGTCGACGTCGAGCTGCGCCAGCCCGACCGCGTCCGCGACCGCGCGGTCCACGGAAGCAGGTCCGTCCACCGGCTCGCGCACGCCATCCGCGGCGCGCACGCCGTCCGCGGCGCGCACGCCGTCTGCGGCGCGCACCCCGAAGGCGACGTTGCCGGCCACGGTCTCCGAGAACAGCAGCGGTTCCTGCGGCACGTAGCCGATCGCGCCCCGCAGGGTGTCGAGCGCCAGCTCGCGGACGTCGATCCCGTCGACGAACACGGTCCCCGGCGGTGGATCGTAGAGGCGCGGCAGCAGGTCGACCAGCGTCGACTTCCCGGAACCGGTCGGACCGACCAGGGCCAGCACCTGTCCCGGCTCCACCCGCGCGGACACCCCGGAGAGGACCGCCCGGCCGTCGTAGGCGAACGTCAGGTCGCGGAACTCGACCGCGCCCCGAATCCTCCCGGGCGCGACCGGCGTCTCGGGGTCGCGGATGGCCGGCTGGACCTGCAGGACGTCGAGCATCCGCTGCCACGCGGCCAGCCCGCGCTGGAGCATGTTGGTCACCCAGCCGAAGGCGATCATCGGCCAACTCAGCATCGCCACGTAGACGTTGAACGCGACGAAGTCGCCTATCGACAAACGCCCGTCGATGACGTGCCGGCTGCCGATCCACAGGACGATCAGCGCCGACAGGCCCAGGAAGAACGCCAGCGTCGGGTGGAACGCGCTCTGCAGCCGGATCATGGCGCGGCTGCGAGCGACGTACTCCTCGTTGGCCTCCCGGAACCGTTCGATCTCCACTTCCTCGCGCCGGTAGGCCCGGACCACCCGCACCCCGGCCAGCGCTTCCTGCACCACCGCGCTCATGTGCGCCAACTGCGCCTGGATCCGCTCGGACCGCAGATAGATGGCGCTGCCGAAACGCTGCACAACGACCGATACCAACGGGAGCGGAAGCAGCGCGAGCAGGGTGAGCGCCGGCGACAGGGACAGCATGAGCACCAGGGCGACCACGAACGTGATCGAGGTGGAGGCCGTGTACATGATCGCCGGCCCCGCCATCATGCGGACCGCCGACAGATCGTTCGTCGCGCGCGACATCAGGTCGCCGGTCCGATTGGCCTGGAACCAGGCCGGCGGCAGGCGCTGCAGATGTCGGAAGAGATCGTTCCGCAGGTCGAGCTCGATCTCCCGGGAAGCGCCGATGATGATGCGCCGCATCAGGAAGCGGCAGGCGCCTCCGGCCAGCGCGAGACCGACGAGCGCGGCGGCGTACGACGCCAGAGCGGGTCCTGCGGCGGCCGCGACGAAGTCCGGACCGAGGCGGGCGGCCAGATGGTCGATCGCATGCTTGAGAACCCACGGCGACGCCAGGGTGATCGCGGTGGACAGGACGAGAAAGACGGAACCCAGGGCGAACCGATGCCGATAGCGGATCAGGTAGGGAAACAGCGCGGACGCGGCGGGCGACATCGATCCATCAGCATAACAGGCGGCGGGCGGGCCGCGTTCGGAGCGATCCTGCTGGCGCTGCTCGCCGCCCCGGCCGGCGGGCAGACGCCGGCCGACGAGCGGTGGCGCGCGCTCGAATCGGCCGCGGCTTCCGGCGAGGACTACACCATCGAGCTGGCCGCCGGCCTCTGGGATCCGACGGCCGCCATCTCCGCCTCCACCGAGGTGCTCGGCATCCGGGGCGGGCCCATCGACTTCAACGGCGATCTCGGGCTGCGCCGCAAGCGCCACCCCGGCTTTCGTCTGACGCTGAAGGCCGGCCGCCGCCACAAGCTGCGGGCGTCCCTGATCCCCATGCAGTACCGGCAGCAGCAGGTACTCGAGCGGCACGTGGTGTTCCGGGGAACCCGGCTCGACGTCGGGTTGCCGGTCGCCTCGACTTTCCGCTGGGACGCGTGGCGCTTCGGCTACGAGCTGGACGTCGCCACCGGCGGGCGGGGCTATCTCGGGCTGATCCTCGAAGCGAAGTACACTCACCTGTACACCGCGTTGGACTCGGACGGCGCGAGCGCTTTCGTCGAAACGCGGGCCCCGATGCCCGCGATCGGCGGCATTGCGCGCTTCTACGTGACGCGGCTCACCCCCGTCACCGTGGAAGCGACGGGGTTCGTGCTGCCGGAGGACACCCTGGACGGGTACCACGGCCGGTACGTGGATCTCGACGTGTACGCCACGCTGAACCTCTCGAGGCACCTCGGGTTGAGCGTCGGCTACCGGACGCTGGACGTGAGCTATCTCATCGACCGCCAGACGGGAGACTACCGCCTCGGCGGCGTCTACGCCTCGGCGGCGCTGCGGTATTGACGGCGTGTATCTCGGCATCGATCTCGGCACGTCCGGCGTCAAGGCGATCATCCTCGACGCGAAACAGGAGGTGCGCGCCTCGTTCACGGCGCCCCTGGCCGTCTCCCGCCCGCGACCGCTCTGGTCCGAGCAGGATCCGCGCGACTGGTGGCGCGCCACCGACGAGGCGGTGCGCGCGGTGCTGCGCGAGGTCGACGGAAGCGCCGTCGAGGCGGTCGGCCTGTCCGGCCAGATGCACGGTGCGACGCTCCTCGCCGGCGACGATTCGGTGCTGCGGCCGGCCATCCTCTGGAACGACGGCCGTTCCGAGCGCGCCTGTATGCGGCTCCTCGAACGCGAGCCCCGCCTGCCGGCCATCACCGGCAACCTCGCCATGCCCGGATTCACCGCGCCGAAGCTGGTCTGGGTGGCCGAGCACGAGCCGCAGGTGTTCGCCCGGGTCGCACGCGTGCTGCTGCCGAAGGACTACCTGCGCCTGCGCATGACGGGCGAGTACCTGTCCGACCGCTCCGACAGCGCCGGGACGCTCTGGCTCGACGTGGCCCGCCGCGACTGGAGCGACGAGATGCTGGCCGCGACGGGGCTCACGCGCACCGCCATGCCGGGGCTCGTCGAAGGCAGCGAGCCGGCCGGGGTGCTGCGGGCCCGGATCGCCGATGCTTGGGGCCTGCGCCGCGTTCCGGTCGCGGGCGGCGCCGGCGATCAGGCGGCGGGCGCGATAGGCGCGGGCGTCGTCGACCGCAGCCGGACGTCGCTGTCGCTCGGCACTTCAGGCGTGCTGTTCGTCGCCGACGCGGAGTACCGCGCCAACCCCGAGCGCGCCGTCCACAGCTTCTGCCACTGCCTGCCGGACACCTGGCACCGGATGTCGGTCATCCTGAGCGCCGCCTCGTGCCTGGCGTGGGCCGCGCCGCTGCTCGGTTTCCGCGACGTGCCGGCCCTGCTCGCGGCGGTCGAGGCCGACG
This sequence comes from Acidobacteriota bacterium, assembly GCA_011523485.1. The sequence goes on along the minus strand of WTGR01000710.1, from coordinate 2,950 downwards.
GCCGGGCGGCGGACGTCCTGTTCCTGCCCTACCTGTCGGGCGAGCGGACGCCGCACAACGACGCGAGCGCCAAGGGCGTCTTCTTCGGCCTGCACCACGACACCAATCCCGCCGCACTCGGGCGCGCCGTGCTGGAAGGCGTGGCCTACGCGTTCGCCGACGCCCGCGACGTGCTGTTCGGTCGGGACGAGAGGCCGGGCGAGATCGCCGTCATCGGCGGCGGCTCGCGCAGCGGCCTGTGGGGGCGCATCCTCGCGAGCGTGCTCGACGAGGAGCTGACCTACCGCGCCGCCGCGGAGGTCGGCCCCGCGCTGGGCGCCGCGCGGCTGGCCCGCCTGGCGGTGACGGGGGAGGCCCCGGCGGAAGTCGCCACCGCGCCGCCCGCCACCGACGTCGCCGCGCCGGACGCCCGGCTGCGCGAGCGCTACGCGGAGGAGCTGCCGCGCTACCGCGCCCTGTACGCCGCCCTGCGGGAGGAATTCAGGAGAGGAGCCGAGTCGTGAACGCACCGTTCTTCGACAACGTCGACCGCATCGACTACGAGGGTCCGGAAACCACCAACCCGCTCGCGTTCCGCTACTACGACCGGGACGGCGAGGTGCTCGGCAGGCGGATGGAGGACCACCTGCGGCCGGCCGTCTGCTACTGGCACTCGTTCAATGCGCCCGGGATCGACATGTTCGGGGCCGCCACGCTGGATCGCCCGTGGCTCGCCGGGACCGACAGCCTCGAGGCCTGCGAGCGCAAGCTGGACGCCGCGTTCGAGTTCTTCGACAAGCTGGGCGTGCCGTTCTTCTGCTTTCACGACCGCGACATCGCGCCCGAGGGCGCCACCCTCGCGGAGAGCAACGACCACGTCTCGCGCATCGCCGACCGGATGGCGGAACGGATGGAGGCCTCCGGCATCGGCCTGCTCTGGGGCACCGCCAACCTGTTCAGCCACCCGCGCTACGCGGCCGGCGCGGCCACCAACCCCGACCCCGAGGTCTTCGCCTACGCGGCCGCGCAGGTGAAGCACTGCCTGGAGGTTACCCATCGCCTCGGCGGCGCCAACTACGTTCTCTGGGGCGGGCGCGAGGGCTACGACACGCTGCTCAACACCGACCTGCGGCGCGAGGCGGACCAGCTCGGACGCTTCATGAGTCTGGTCGTCGAGCACAAGGCGAAGATCGGCTTCGACGGGGTGCTGCTGATCGAGCCCAAGCCGCACGAGCCGACCAAACATCAGTACGACCACGACGCGGCGGCGGTGCACGCCTTCCTGCAGCAGTACGACCTCGACCGCTCGATCAAGCTCAACATCGAAGTCAACCACGCCACGCTCGCCGGCCACAGCTTCCAGCACGAACTCGCGTACGCCGTCGCCAACGGCCTGTTCGGCAGCGTCGACGCCAACCGCGGAGACCCGCAGAACGGCTGGGACACGGACCAGTTCCCGAACAGCGTCGAGGAAACGACGCTGGCGCTGTACGAAATCCTGCGCGGCGGCGGCGTCGGGGCGGGCGGGTTCAACTTCGACGCCAAGCTCCGGCGCCAGAGCGTGTCGCGCGACGACCTGTTCCACGGGCACATCGGCGGCCTCGATGCGCTGGCCCAGGGGCTGCTGAGCGCAGCGGCGCTCATCGAGAACGGCGAGCTCGCCGCCTTCGTCGAGTCGCGCTACGACGGCTGGAACGGACCCCTGGGACGGCGCATCCTGGACGGGGCGAGCCTCGCGGACCTCTCGGATCACGTCACCGCCGACGCCATCGAGCCGGCGCCGGTGTCCGGCCGCCAGGAACTGCTGGAGACGGTCGTCAACCGCGCGATCCGCCGCTGAGCCGCTCCCGTCACCGCCCGGCGCGAGCGAACGCCGCCGCCCGCTCGGCGGCCAGCGCTTCGAGACGCGAGCCGGCGTGGCGCGCGAGCAGCTCTATCGCCGCAATCCAGCGGGCGCTGTCCGACCGGTTGTCCTCCGTTCCCTCGTCGACGTAGAGCACCACGAGCGGCTCGCCCCCGATCAGCACGGGAACGGCCACGCCGGTGCGATCCGCGGGCAACGTCGCGAAGGCGGGAGGACGATCCTGCGCACCCGCGTGTGCGCCGCGCTTCACCCACACCGTGCGCCGCCGGTCGATCGCCTGCCCGGCGACGCCGGCGTCCTCCGCGGCCAGCCCGCGCGCCGCGCCCCCGGCGGCCGCAACGAAGCCGACCAGGCGCCGGCCCTGCAATCCTCCGTCCGCGGCCACGAACAGGGCGGCCCGGCCGGCTTCCGCGGCTGCCAGATCGGCCAGCGCGTCGAGCACGCCGCTCAGCGTCGCCTCGTCGTCCAGACGGCGCACGGCATCGAGCAACCGCGAGACGACGCCCAGGGCAGCCCGCTCGCGCGCCGCCGTCACCGCCGCGGCAATGGCCTCGGCGCGCTCGTCCATCGCCTGCTTGCGCTCGCGGGCCAGCGAGGCTTCGTGGTCGGCCACGGCCCTGGCCCGCACCTCGTCGGCGCGGGAGGCGAGCACCTGCGCCAGGTTGCGGACCTCCACGGCCACCGCATCCTGCAGGCGCGGAACGACCACCTCGACCACGTCCTCGACGCCGCGCGATCCAGCCATCGCTGACCCGCATTATAATGCTCTGAAGGCTCGCCGATGGGGGCGACACGGCTTCGACGGGGGTCATGGAACCGCAGGATGCATGCCGAGCACCATCGACTCGTTAATCCGATGGAAAACCAAGTAACTGCGGACACGCAGCTTCCTCTCGCTGCCTAATCAGGCGGCGCGCCTGTCCTGACCATGCCCGCGGGCCGGGAGTCAGGTGTCATACAGTGGGCTGGTCGTAGCGCGCGGCACCGACACGCCACGACGAGATCCATCGGGGCTGGGCTTCCGGCGGTTTCCGCCGCCCTTCGACGCCGGAAGCGACACAATCAAGGGCGGATACGCATGTAGATTCCTCCGGCGCTGGACCTTCG
>WTGR01000515.1 GCA_011523485.1 Acidobacteriota bacterium | reverse complement strand
CCGGACGTTCCGCGACCGCCTCTTCACCGACATCTTCCCGGGCCGGACGGAAGTGCCGAAGACGCTCGTCTTCGCCAAGGACGACAGCCACGCCGAGGACGTCGTCGAGATCGTCCGCGACGAGTTCGGCCGCGGAAACGACTTCTGCCAGAAGATCACCTACAAGGTGACCGCCGCCCAGCCGCGCGATCTGATCCAGGCGTTCCGCAACAGCTTCGAGCCGCGCATCGCCGTCACGGTCGACATGATCAGCACCGGGGCCGACATCAGGCCGATCGAGATCGTCATGTTCATGCGGGCGGTCAAGAGCCGCGTGCTCTTCGAGCAGATGAAGGGCCGCGGCGTTCGCGTCATCGACGCGCGCGAGCTGCAGGCGGTGACGCCCGACGCCAGGGCCAAGACCCACTTCGTCATCGTCGACTGCGTCGGGGTGTCCGACGTCCCGCTGGCCGACACGCAGCCGCTGGAGCGGAAGAAGACCGTCTCCTTCAAGGTCCTGCTCGAGCACGTCGCCATGGGCGGGACCGATCCGGCCATGCTGTCGTCGCTCGCCGGCCGGCTCGCGCGGCTCGACCGACAGTGCGGGCCGGAGGAGCGCGAGCGCATCGCCGAGGCGTCCGGCGGCGCCAGCATCGGTGCCATCAGCCGCGACATCGTCGATGGGCTCGATCCGGACCGTCAGGCTGCGAAGGCGCGTTCGATGTTCGATGTGCCCGCCGGTGACGAGCCGACCGAACAACAGGTGCAGCAGGCCGCGACGACGCTGCTCAGGCAGGCCGCCGAGCCGATCTCCACCAGACCCGCGCTCCGCCACCTTCTGCAGGACATCAAGCGCAGGCTGGAGCAGCTCATCGACGACATCTCCGTGGACGAGCTGATCGAGGCGGGGGCGAGCGAGGAGGCGAAGCAGAAGGCGAAGTCGCTGGTCGACTCGTTCGAGCGGTTCATCGCGGACCACAGGGACGAGATCGACGCCCTCCAGTGCTTCTACGGGACGCCGTATGCGAAGCGCCTCCGCTTCAGCGACCTCAAGACGCTGGCCGACGAGATCAAGGCGCCGCCCCGCGCCTGGACGCCCGAGAAGCTCTGGCGCGCCTACGAGACGCTGGACAGGGACCGGGTTCGGGGCGCGTCGGCGCAGCGGCTGCTCACCGATCTCGTCTCCCTCGTGCGCTTCGCGATGGATCGGGACGCCGAGTTGGCGCCGTTCGGCGAGCACGTCCGGGGGCGCTTTGAAGACTGGCTTGCACAGCAGCGCACCGCGGATCGCGACTTCACGCCCGAGCAAGTCCGGTGGCTGGAGATGATCCGCGACCACATCGCGGCCAGCGTGGAGATGACGGTCGAGGATCTCGATTTCGCGCCGTTCGCGGAGGAGGGCGGCCTCGGCCGCGCGAAGCGGATCTTCGGCGACGGGCTCGGGCCGCTGCTGGATGAGCTGAACGAGGTACTGGCGGCGTGAGCACGAGCCGCTGGGAGCGGGTTCCCCTGTCGGAGATCGCCGAGGTTCGTCTCGGTCGCCAGCGGTCTCCGAAACGGGCCGTCGGCCCGAATATGCGGCCGTACATGCGCGCCGCCAACGTCACGTGGAACGGAATCAGCCTGCACGACGTCAAGGAGATGGACTTCACGCCGGAGGAATTCGAGACCTACGCGCTACGGCGCGGAGACCTGCTGCTGTCCGAAGCTTCGGGGAGTGCGTCCGAAGTCGGCAAGCCGGCAATCTGGAACGACGAGGTACCGGACTGCTGCTTCCAGAACACGCTGATTCGCGTGCGAGCGCCGGAACCGCTGGTACCGTTCCTGCATCTGCACTTCTACAAGGATGCGTTGACCGGCGAGTTCGCCCGGGCGGCCCGCGGTGTCGGCATCCATCATCTAGGCGCGAAAACGCTCTCCGACTGGGAGGTTCATCTTCCGCCGCCGGACGAGCAACGGCGCATCGTGGAGACGGTCGACTCGTACTTCACGCGCCTCGACAACGTCGCCGCGACACTGGAGCGGGTGCGGCGAAACCTGAAGCGGTACCGCGCGTCGATCCTGAAGGCCGCCGTCGAGGGGCGACTCGTGCCGACCGAGGCCGAACTCGCCCGCGCTGAAGGCCGCGACTACGATCCTGCTTCCGTGCTGCTGGAGCGGATTTTAGCGGAAAGGCGCCGGCGGTGGGAGGAAACCGAGTTGGAGAGAATGAAGGCGGCGGGGAGGACGCCGAAGAACGACAAGTGGAAGACAAGGTACAAGGAACCCGTCGCGCCGGATACGGGCTCATTACCGTCACTGCCGCGGGGGTGGTGTTGGACCAGAGTAGATGCAATCGGTGATGTTCAGCTCGGACGTCAGCGGTCTCCCAAAGATCACAGCGGCCCCAACATGCGGCGCTACCTGTG
>WTGR01000025.1 GCA_011523485.1 Acidobacteriota bacterium | reverse complement strand
GCTCCGCTGGAGCCGCAACGACATCGACCTGCCGGCCGGGCACGTCGTGACGAACCTGGCGTCGAGCCGCATCGCCTACAACTTCTCTCCCCGGGTGTTCGCCCAGAGCCTGGTGCAGTACAACGACAGCGCCAACCTGTGGTCGGTCAATCTCCGCTTCGGCTGGTTGCAGGAGGGCAACACCGGGTTGTTCTTCGTCTTCAACCAGTCGGACGGGCTGGGCGACTTCATTCTGCCGGGCAGCGGACGCAGCGTGATCCTGAAGTACACGCACCTTCTCGACCTGCTGCGGTAGCCGCAAGTCGCCGGCTACCGAGGCCGACTGAATCCGTCGCTGCGACTCAAGACGCGGTCGAACGTGTTGCAGTGCGCGCACGGACGGAGGTATCGACGAGAACGTGAACGGCTGCAATCGGACCGCGACGGCGGCTCGTGCGGACCCCTATAATGACCCGATGATCGACGCCTTCATCTACGATGGCCTGCGGACGCCGTTCGGCCGCCACGCCGGCGCGCTCGCCCCGGTCCGCGCCGACGACCTGCTCGGCGACCTCGTCGGCGCGCTGGTGGAGCGCAGCCCGTTCGCCCCTGACCGGTTCGAGGACGTGATCGCCGGCTGCACCAACCAGGCGGGCGAGGACTGCCGCAACGTGGCGCGGCGCGCGGGACTGCTGGCGGGACTGCCGGTCGAGGTCGCCGGCATGACCGTGAACCGGCTATGCGCGAGCGGGCTGGCCGCGGTGGTCGACGCCTCGCGGGCCGTGGCGTGCGGGCAGGGCGACCTGTTCGTGGCCGGCGGCGTGGAGAGCATGAGCCGGGCGCCGTTCGTCATGGCGAAGGCGGAGCGCGCCTACGGCCGGCAGCTCACGACGTTCGACACCACGCTCGGGTCGCGCTTTCCGAACCGGCGGGCCACCGCCGCGTTCGGCGATCATGCGATGTTCCAGACGGCCGAGGAAGTCGCGAAGGACCTCGGCATCGGCCGCGACGAGAGCGACCGCTTCGCCGCCGGTTCGCAGGCGCGTTACGCACGGGCGAAGTCCGAGTGCTTCTACTCCGGCGAGCTCCATCCGGTGGTGGTGCCGGGGCCGAAGCGCGGGCAGACGACCGAGGTGGCCGGCGACGAGCACCCGCGCCCCGGCACCAGTGCGGAGAAGCTCGCGACGCTGCGGCCTCTGGCGGAGGGCGGCGTGGTCACGCCCGGGAACGCCTCCGGCATCAACGACGGCGCGGCGGCGCTCATCGTCGGGTCGCGCGCGGCCGGCGAGGAGGCGGGCGCCGCGCCGCTGGCGCGCGTCGTCTCGGCGGCGGCCGCCGGGGTCGAGCCGCGGGTCATGGGATTGGGGCCGGTGCCGGCCTCGAAGAAGGCGCTGGCCCGCGCCGGGCTGACGCTGGCCGACATGGACGTCATCGAGATCAACGAGGCGTTCGCCACGCAGGTGCTCGGCTGCCTGAAGATGCTGGAGATCGATCAGGACGACAGCCGGGTGAACCCCAACGGGGGCGCCATCGCCATCGGCCACCCCCTGGGCGCGTCGGGCGCCCGCCTGACGCTGACCGCCGCCCGCCAGTTGCAGCGGGTCGAGGGCCGCTACGCCCTGGTGACGCTCTGCATCGGTGTCGGCCAGGGGCTGGCCGCGGTCCTCGAGCGGGTCGACTAGGCCCCGGTCATGGCTGGCAAGCAGGCCCGGCTGCTCGCCCTGCTCGGCATCTACGTGCTCGTCGCGCACGTGCTGCCCGCGCCCGAGGGCGTCGAGCCCCAGGGGTGGCGCGTTACCGGCGTCTTCTTCGCGATCATCGCCGGGTTGATGCTGCAGCCGTTGCCCGGATCGCAGGTGGTGCTGCTCGGGATCACGGCGGTGATTCTGGTCGGCGGCGTGCCGATGGGGCGGGCGCTGCAGGGCTATTCCGCCGCGTCGGTCTGGATGGTGCTGGCCGCGATGATGATGTCGCGGGCGCTGCGCGAGTGCGGCCTCGCACGACGCATTGCGCTGCTGTTCGTGCGCGCCATCGGGCGGACGTCGCTCGGTCTCGGCTATGCCCTGCACCTGACGGACCTGACGCTCGCGACCGGCGTGCCTTCGATCACCGCGCGCTCGGCCAGCATCGTCTTCCCGATCGCGCGCAGCATCAGCAGCCTGTACGAGTCGGAGCCGGGGGAGACGTCGCGGCGGCTCGGCACGTTCCTGATGACGTGCATGTACCAGACGAGCACCATCGCCTCGGCGATGTTCTTCTACAGCAGCGCCGCCAACCTGCTGCTCGGCGACCTGGCGCGCGAGTTCGCCGGGATCGAGGTCACCTGGACGAGCTGGTTCGTCGCCGGTCTGGCCCCGGGCATCGTGTCGAGCGTGGCGGTGCCGCTGCTGATGCTGCGGGTCGTGCCGCC
>WTGR01000655.1 GCA_011523485.1 Acidobacteriota bacterium | reverse complement strand
AACGCGGCCGTCCGGCCCCGCAGAGGCTATCACGGGTCGCTCGCCGCACCAATCGAGGCGTCCGCCAGCACCGCCTGGCTCGCCAGGGCACCTGGTCAGTCCGATTCGAAGCGGATCACGGTGTTGCCCCGGCCCTGGTTCCGCTCGAACAGCTCGAAGGCCGCGGCGAAGTCGTCGAGTGCGTAGACGCGATCGGCACGGGGCTGGATGACGCCGGTCGCCAGATAGTCGAGGATCTCCCCGACTTGCTGCTGGTGCGCCTCCGGATTCCGCGCGGCCCAGCCGGCCCACATGCTGCCCATGACGACGGCCGCCTTGATGAGCAGCAGGCCGGGGCGGATCGGCTTCTGACCCGCCGTGAACCCGACCAGGCAGATTCTTCCGAGCGGCCGGATGGCCGAGACCAGGGCCGCCTCGAACAGCTCGCCCTGGACCATGTCAACGACCACGTCGACCCCGTCCGGGTGTCCCAGTTCCTTCGAGGCCTGCCGGACCTGTTCCTTGAACCGCCGGTAGCTCTGGCGGTCGCGGCCGTAGCACAGCACGCGGTCGGCGCCGGCGGCGGCCGGCAGCTCCTGCTTCTCGGGGACGCTGACGCCCGCGATGACCTGCGCGCCCATCGCCTTGGCCAGCTCCACCGCGGCCATGCCCACCCCGCCCGACGCCCCGTCGACCAGGACGAGGCTGCCGGGGCCGGCCTCGCCGAGAACCTTCAGCGAGTGGTAGGCGGGGAAGAAGTTGCGCCCCAGGTTGGCGCAATGCTCCAGCGGAACGTTGTCGGGGGCCTTCCACACCGACGCCGCCGGAATCCTGACCGCCTCGGCGAGACCGCCCAGGTTCATCTGGGCGATGGCCCGGTCGCCCGGACGCACGTGATCGACGCCGTCTCCGACCTCCAGCACCGTGCCCGCCGCGTCCATGCCGGGCACGTAGGGCAGCTCCGGCTTGTGCTGGTAGAGCCCTTGCGCCTGCAGCGCGTCCGGATACTGCACGCCGGCGAAGTGCGTCAGGACCACGACGTGGCCGGGCTCGCAGACCGGCGCGGGTATCTCGTCCAGCGACAGGACGTCGCGCAGCGGGTCGGGCTTCGGAACGGGTCTTCCGGCCTCGTCGAGGCCGGCGTAGCGGTGACAGCGGACAGCCTTCATCGTGTTCATGGTCGGCACAAGCTTACGGCATCTATAATGTGGCCATGAAGGTGGCCAACATTGCGGAGTTCAAGAACCACCTGAGCGAGTACCTCGCCGCCGTGGCGGACGGCGAGGAAGTTGAAATCCGCAAGCGCAACACACCGCTGGCGCGCGTCGTGCCGATTCGGACCCCCGGCCGCAACCGCACGGTCCTCGGCCGCGGCGCAGGTACGGTCGTGGTCCACGGGGATCTGACCGAGCCGATGATCCCGCCGGAGGACTGGGAGATGCTGCGGGAAGATCCGTCGTGACGGTGGTGCTCGATACCTGCGCCATCGTGTGGGCAATCGGGGACCCCGCTCGGCTGCCCGACACGGTGGCCGGGATCCTCACGGCAGACGACACGCGCGTCTGCGTTTCGGCGATCAGTTGCGCGGAGATCGCGTGCGCGTCGCAGCGCGGCCGCCTCGATATCGATCGGCATTGGCGGCGGTGGTTCCGTCACTACGTCGAGTTGAACGGCTGGACGGTGCTCCCGATCGATCTGGACACCGTCGAGGAAGCCTACGCCTTGCCGGACCCGTTTCACCGGGATCCGGCGGACCGGCTCATCGTCGCGGCGGCGCGCGGATTGTCCGCGCCCGTCGTTACCGCGGATGCGCGGATACTCGACTACCCTCATGTCAAGACCCTGTGGAAAGGATGACGGCTGGATGGACAAGCAACGATTTCTGATTACCGGCGCCAGCCAGGGCATCGGCGCCGCGCTCGTTTCAATTGCCCGCAAGCAGGGGCACGAGGTCGTGTTCACCGGCCGCGACCAGGGGCGCATCGACGGCGTGGCGGCCGAGAGCGGGGCGTACGGCATCCGCGCGGACGTGGCGCGCGCCGAGGACAACCAGCGCACGGTGCAGACGTGCGTCGACCGGATGGGCGGCATCGACGTGCTGGTCAACAACGCCGGCATCGGCTATCTCGCCGAGGTGGGCGAGATCGACATGGATGCCATGCGGACGCTCTTCGACATCAACGTCTTCGGCCTCGTCGACCTGACGAACCGGGTAGCGCCGCTGCTCAAGGCGCAGCAGCGGGGCTACATCTTCAACATCGCCTCGACCTCCGGCATGAAGGGGGCCAAGTCCGGCACCGTGTACGCGGCGAGCAAGTGGTCGGTGCGCGGGATCACGCAGTGCTGGCAGGCCGAGCTGCGGCCGCACGGCGTGCACGTCACCTGCGTCTGCCCGTCCGAGGTGCAGACCGA
>WTGR01000098.1 GCA_011523485.1 Acidobacteriota bacterium | reverse complement strand
CCGCCCTGCCGACCACCGTCTACGGGTACAGCTACGTCCTGACCGGCCGCGGCGACCCGGTCGCCATCGAAAGCGCACGAGTCACCGGCGATTTCTTCGACGTGCTCGGCGTGCGGCCGATGCTCGGACGCACCTTCGCGGCGACGGACGACCGGGAGGGAGCCCAACCGACGGTGGTGCTCACGCACGCGTTCTGGACGAACATCCTCGGCGCGGACCCCGAGGCGATCGGATCCGGCCTGACGCTCACCGGCGTCGACTTCACCGTGATCGGCATTCTCCCGGCCGGGTTCGTCTTTCCGCGGGGCGTCGACGTCTTCACGGCGCTCGGCACGCGGCCCGGACTGGCCACCAACCGGACGGTGTTCCTGCAGGTGGTCGGACGGCTGCGCCCGGGCGTGTCGCGCGGGCAGGCGGCGGTCGAGCTCGACGGGATCGTGTCGCGACAGCAGGCACAGCGTGCGGGCTCGAACGTCCAGGATCAGGCGGCGGCGCTCATGCCGTTGCGGGAGCACATGCTGGGAAACGCGCGGGTCCTCGCGGCGCTGCTGTTCGCCGGCGCGGTCGTGCTGCTGCTCGTCGCGATCGTCAACCTGAGCGGGCTGCTGGCGACGGGCGCGGCCCGCCGCGGCGGCGAGGTGGCGCTACGCCTCGGCCTCGGCGCCTCGACCCGCGATCTCCTGCGGCAGTTCGCGGCCGAGGGGCTGGTCCTCGCGACCCTGGGCGCCGGCGTCGGGATCGGCCTGGCGGTCGCGATCCTCGACGCGGTGGTCGCGCTCGCGCCGGACGGCATCGCCCGGGTCGCTTCCGCGTCGATCGACGGCCGGTCACTCCTGTTCGCCGCGGGGTGTCTCGTGGCGGTCACGCTCGCGATCGGGTGCATCCCGTTGACGCTGGTCCGGAGCCCCTCCATCGATGCACTCCTGCGCGGCAGCACCGCGGGCGGCGGCGGTGCGGGCCGCGCCGCGCGCATCGGCGGAGCGCTGCTCGCGGTCGAGGTGGCCGGAACGGTGGCGTTGCTGATCCTCGCCGGCGCCCTCACCGTGAGCTTCCTCAACCTGCGCAACACCGACCTGGGCTTCGATCGCGAGAGCGTACTGACCGCCTTCGTGAACCCGAGCCGCGTGCGCTATCCCGATGCAGCCGCGCGGCGGCGGTTCTTTCGAGACGTGATTGCACGGCTGGAAGCGAAGGCGGAAGTAGAGGCGGCCGGCGCGGCGCTGCTGAGACCGCTCGAAGGCGTGATCGGCTGGGACCTGCCCTACAGGTTGCCCAGCCAGACCGCCGAGGACGCGGCGGGCAATTCCATCCTGAACCTGGAAGTCGTCACGCCGGCCTGGTTCGAGGCCATCGGCACGCCGCTGCTGGCCGGACGCGGCTTCACCGAGGCGGACGGCCTGTACGTTACCCGTGCCGAGCCGCACCCAGCGGCGCCGGCTTCCATGGAGTCTGCGGCCGGGCGCCCCCCACCGGGAAGCAGGGAGCCTGCGCCCGAGCGCCAGCCGCTCGTCGCCATCGTCAGCGAGAGCGTGGCCCGCGAGATGTACGGATCCTTGCGGGATGCCGTCGGACGGCGCTTCATCGGCGGGCGCAACGCCCCGCGCTCGTACCGCATCGTCGGCGTCGTGGCCGACGGCCGGTACCGCCGCGTGCGGGAAACCAGCGGCGACGTGTTCCTGCCCTACACGCAGACGGCCATTCCGTTGCGGTACGTGGCGGTCCGCACGACAGCCGGCCCCGCCGCGGCGCGGGCAGTCCTGCGCGGCGCACTCGCCGAGGTGGACCCGGAGCAACCGATGAGCGCCGACCTCACGACGACCGAGCTCGTCGAGCGCGCGCTGTCGCGGGAGCGGTTCCAGAGCGCGCTGCTGCTCCCGTTCGGGGTGGGATCCGCGCTGCTGGCGGCGCTCGGCGTCTTCGGGATGGTGAGCGATACCGCGAATCGCCGGCTGCGCGAGCTCGCGCTGCGCCGGGCGCTCGGTGCGCGGCGGAGCCGGGTTCTCGCCGAGCTGCTGCGCTCGACCCTGGCGTGCGTGCTGGCCGGCCTGTGCGCCGGCGCGCTCCTTGCCGTCGCCGCGAGTCGCGCTCTGAGCCTGGAGCTGTTCGAGATCGGCCTCGCCGACCCGTGGATCGTCGTCGCCGTCTGCTCGCTGATCCTCGGTGTGTCGGTCGTGGCCTGTATCGGTCCGGCGGCGCGTGTCGGCCGGCTCGATGTGGGGGCGACGTTGCGGGAGTGACGCGCCCGAAGGAGAGTCGCATGCTCGAAGTGGTGAGCGTCACCAAGTACTACGGCGCGCTGGCCGCGGTCCGCGACGTCAGCTTCACGGTCCGCCCCGGCGACGTGCTCGGCTACCCCAAGTTTAACAACGGTTCAGGCGAAGCCTTTGAAATCAATC
>WTGR01000610.1 GCA_011523485.1 Acidobacteriota bacterium | reverse complement strand
TGGTGCCGAACAGCCGCTCGAACACCGCGCGCGGGTCGTTCTCGATCGGCAGCGGCGTGGTCGGCGTTCGCCAGGCGATGGTGTTCGTGTAGGCGCAGCTCGCGCCCCCGTCGCAGTTGCCCACCATCGCGTTCGATTCGATGCCCAGCTCCAGCGACGCGATCTGGGTCTCTTTCGAGAGCTCGCGCGCCGCCATCTGGTCCATCGACACCGCCGCGTAGACGTCGGCGCCGTTGGTGATCTTGAACGGCACCCCGGTCAGGAACGTCCCGGCGGACCGGGCGTGGTCGCCGCCCCCCTTGACCAGGTTGGCCGGCTCGTCGTCGAGCCCGCCGCACAGCAGCACGCGGTCCTTCATGTGGTTGAGCGACTGCAGCGTCGGCGGCAGGTTCTCCATCGGCCCCGCGGCCCTCGGGAACCAGTAGGGCATCGACATCCCGTTGGGGACGTAGAAGACGCCCAGCCGCTTGATGGGGGCCGCCGCCGTGCGGCTGGTTGCCGTCAGTGCGGGGACCATGCCGTCGAGCAGCGGCAGCGCGATGGTCGCGCCGAGGCCGCGCAGTACCGTGCGCCGGGGCAGATGCTTCTTGGTGATGAACATGCCGGAACTCCCTTCGGCAAGCGCCTGTGCAGGACCTGTTGCTATTGCTGATTCGCTACGACGCTCTCCTCCGGAAGCTGCGCACGCCGCATCCGGAACTGGTCGCTCGCGACGACCTTGCTCACGAGCGACGACCAGCGGTAGTCGTCATCCGCCAGCTCGCGCGTGATGCGCCGCATGGCCGGCGCGTCGTAGTAGTCGACCCCGCGGCCGAGCGCGTAGATCAGCAGCTTCTCCACCACCGCCTTGATGAACTCGTTGTCGCCCTCGGCCAACAGCGCCTCCCGGAAGGCGCGCGGACTGTCGACGACACGCCCCGACAGCTCGATGGTCGAGTTGATCTCCGCCCCGCCGTCGTCCTCCCGCCAGCGGCCTATCGCGTCGAAGTTCTCCATCGCGAAGCCGAGCGGGTCCATCCGGCGGTGACAGCTCGCACAGACCGGACTGCTGCGGTGCAACTCCATCCGCTCGCGCAGCGACCTCGGATTGCGGCGGTCGCTCTCCTCCAGCGGCGGGACGTTCGCCGGCGGCGGGGGCGGCGGCGATCCCAGCAGGGTCTCCAGCACCCACTTGCCGCGCAGCACCACCGAGGTCCGGTTGGCGTACGACGTCACCGTCAGCAGGCTGGCGTGACCCAGCAACCCGTGCCGGCGGTCGTCGTTCCAGGTGTACCGCCGGAACCGGCTGCCGTAGATGTCGTCGACACCGTAGTGGCGCGCCAACTGCTCGTTCAGGAACGTGTAGTCCGCCTGCAGCAGCTCGGGGATCGGCCGGTCCTCGCGCACCTGGCTCTCGAAGAAGAGCTCCGTCTCGCGCACCATCGCCGCGCGCAGCGAGTCGTTGAAGCCCGCGAACAACGCGCCGTCCGGATCCTGCGAGTGGATGTTGCGGACGGCCAGCCACTGGCCCACGAAGTCGTTCAGGAACCGGCTGGCGCGGCGGTCGGCGAGCATGCGGCGGACCTGCGCGGCGAGCACGTCCGGATCGCGCAAGCGGTCGGCAACCGCAAGGTCGAGCAACTCGTCATCCGGAATGCTCTTCCAGAGGAAGAACGACAGCCGCGAAGCAAGCTCCAGGTCGGTCAGGCGATAGATGTCGCCGGGCTGCGTGTCGACCGGCTGGCTCTCGACCCGCAGCAGAAAGCTGGGCATCGAGAGCAACGCTTCGAGGGCGCGCTCGACGCCCGCCTCGAAATCGCGCGCGGCGCGCCCCTCCCGGTAGACGGACATCAGCGGATCGATGTCGGTGTCGGTCACCGGACGCCGGTAGGCCCGCCGGGCCAGCGCGCCGACGATGTCGCGGGCGCAGGATTCCTCCGCCGCCGCGGTGTCGTCGGCCGGCCGGCAGGTGAAGATGCGCCGCCGGCTCGGCGTGTCTTCCGGCACCGTTCCATTGAACGGGCCGGAGATGTACAGCATGTCGATGCCGGGCAGGTCGGCCGGCACGTTCGGCGAGGGAGCAGAGTCGGTGAAGCCGGCGGACACCAGACGCGTGCCCGCGGATACCTGCACCCGGATCTCGAGCGCGTGGTCCGCGGTCATGCGGTACTCGTGCAGCCGCTGACCTTCCACGTCGTCCTCCGGCACCGCGATCAGCATCCCGGGATCCGGCCCCGGGAACTCGCCGCCGATGTCGAACCGGCGGACGAGCGCGTGATCGATGCGCAGCTCGATCTGGTGCTCGTCCTCGGCGATGCCGTCGATGGTCTCGATGGTCTCGTTGCGCTTGAGCCGGATCGCGAACAGGTACTCGCCGTCGAGCGGGAACGTGTGGCGCACCGCCAGCCCGCCGTGGGTGG
>WTGR01000721.1 GCA_011523485.1 Acidobacteriota bacterium | reverse complement strand
GCCCGCGCGCCGGCCAGGATGCCCTCCATCGCGTAGTTCCCCTCGTGGCAGGCGTACTCGAAGATCGACACGCGGTCGGTGATCCGGTTCATCGGCCGCACCACGGTCCACGGCCGCTGGAACGTGTCGGGGTCGTCGATCGTGAACCGGTAGTCGATGGTGTCGTCGTCGACGCGCGTGTAGCGCTCCGTCAGGTGCAGGGTGTCGCGCGAGCCGCGGAAGTTGGTCTTCGGCGTGAAGTTGGTGGTTTCTACGACCAGCGTGTCGCCCTCCCAGCGGCCGCGCGAATCGCCCAGCCACTGGCGGATCGACTCGTGGGCATGCGGGCGGCCGTCGAGCGGGATGATCCGCGGCTCGTGGATCAGCTCCTGGTAGACGACGACGTAGCCCGGCGCCTGGAAGATCTGGTAGTTGCTGCTGTACCAGCTCCCGATGCCGTTCCAGCCGCGAGAGATGCAGCGGGTCCACTGGCTCAGGTCGCTGTAGGTGTCGGGCGACGTGGCCGGTCCGCGCTGGCTCCGCTCGGCGCGCTCGGCGGCGATTCGGGCCTCCCCCGCGGCGGAGAGCGGGGGAATCCGGCCGTCCGGCGGATCCACGATCAGCGACGTGCGGGTGAGCGCCGTGCCGATGTCCCGCCAGAACGCGTTGTAGTTGCCGACGCTGCCCTCCCGCGGCGGCAGGTCGAAGGCGGCGCGGTTGGCGTCC
Organism: Acidobacteriota bacterium; assembly: GCA_011523485.1. Next base: position 1,695 of record WTGR01000721.1, on the reverse strand, counting down.
TCGATGGCCTGCGCCTCTTCGGGCGACAGGTCGTCGGTCTCGGCCAGGCGTCCTTCGAGCGGGCGCTCCAGCGGCGTCGACGTCTGGCTGTTCCATTGCCCCTGCAGATCGGGGTCTCCCCACGGCGTCCGGGGCGCCGTCCAGCCTTCCGGCGCGCCGTCGCGGGTCTGGCCGGTCGCGGGCGCGGCCAGCGCCGTGGTCAGCATCATGAGGAGCACGAACCCGGCGACGAGGAATCGGCAGCGCATGTGATCCTCCTGGTCGGTTGTTCCGTCCCGTGTATCAGCAGTGTACTGCCGTCACCGGTTGCCCGACGACCTGATGCGGCCGGGCGAGAGGGTATATTGAGCAGACTCGACAAGACACAGGGGGGATTCCGATGCGCTATGGAGTATTCGCGTCCGTGAGCGCCGCGGCCGTGCTGGCCGCACTCGTGCTGCTGCCGGCGGCTCCGGCCACCGCCCAGACCGACCTGCGGACGGGGTGGGGAGATCCGGATCTGCAGGGCATCTGGGACTTCCGCACCATCACGCCGCTGGAACGCCCGGAGGAGCTGGGCGAGCAGGCTTTTCTGACCGCGGAAGAGGCCGCCAACCTCGAGCAGGAGGTGGTCGACCGCAACCTCGAGCTCGCCAACCGGCCGGCCCGGCGCACGACGGCCACCGAGAGCGTGGATCGCGGCGAGGACGGGGCCCCCGGCTTCTACAACAACTTCTGGCTCGACCGCGGCACGCGCACCGTCGGCACGCGGCGCACGTCGCTCATCGTCGATCCGCCGAACGGCCGGCTCCCCGAGATGTCGCCCGAGGGCCGGGAGCGCACGGAGGCGCGCCGCGCGTACCGGCGCGATCATCCGGCCGACTCGTGGCTCGATCGCAGCGCCTACGACCGCTGCATCCTCGGCTTCAACGCCGGCCCGCCGATCACCCCCGGCGGCTACAACCAGAACCTGCAGGTCTTCCAGACCCCGGACGAGGTGGTGCTGGTGACCGAGATGGTCCACACCGTGCGGGTGGTCCCGCTCGACGGCCGGCCGCCGCTGCCGGATCACGTGCGCCAGTGGTCGGGAGACTCGCGCGGCCGCTGGGAAGGCGACACGCTGGTGATCGAGACGCGGAACTTCTACGACCAGCGCGGCTGGCGGGGCACGACCCCCGACATGACCCTGGTCGAGCGCCTCACCCGCGTCGACGCGGACACGCTGGAGTACGCGTACACCGTCACCGATCCGCGGACCTGGACGCGCCCGTGGACCGCGTCCATACCGATGCGGCGGACCGACCAGCCGCTGTACGAGTACGCCTGCCACGAGGGGAACTACAGCATGCCGGGGATCCTGGGCGGAGCTCGCGCGGACGAAGCGAAGGCCGCCGCCGCGGGCCGGTGAGGGTGGCCGTAGTCGTGCCGGTCCGGCGGTAGCGGCGCCAGGCGGTCCGACCGGTGATCGTGGCCGCGCCGGTCGCGGACCGATACCGTCGGGCGGCGGCCCGACGCCGCTCGCTCATCCGTCGCCGTTCAGCAGATGTTCGAATGTTCGACAAGGGAAGTGACTGCCATGAATATCGATCTGCGCCGTCCGACCGTCGCCGCCGTCGCCTGCCTGCTCGCTCTGTCGCTTGCCGGCCCGGTCGCCGCCCAGCCCGACGGCTGGGCGCGGCCGTTCCCCGGACACCGGGTCATCGGCAACCTCTACGC
>WTGR01000285.1 GCA_011523485.1 Acidobacteriota bacterium | reverse complement strand
TGCAGCACCTGCAGCAGGAAGTCGATGTCGGCGAGGCCGCCGCGGCCGCGCTTCAGGTCCAGGTGGTCGCCGGCCGCCTCGCGGGCCAGCTCGTGCTCGATGCGGGAGCGGACGTGCCGGGCGTAGCCGGGTATGTCGTCCGCCCAGGGCCCGTAGACGAAGCCGTCGACGGTTTCGCGAACCTGCGCGGCGAGCGTCGCATCGCCCCCGACGTGGCGGCAACGGGTCCACGCCATGCGCTCCCAGGTCTCGGCCCGTTCGCGCAGGTAGCGTTGAAAGGCGGGGAAGGGAATGGCGAGCGCTCCCATCTTGCCCTCGGGGCGCAGCCGCGTGTCGATCTCGTACGCCGAGCCGGCTGCCGTCCTCTTGGAGAGCAGGTCGTAGATGGCCCGCACGAACTTCTGGTGGCCCGAGAACCGCGCGGCGTCGGTCGTCTCGCCGGCGTAGACGAAGACCAGGTCCAGGTCGGAGTGCACGGTCAGCTCGCGGCTGCCGAGCTTGCCGAGGGCGAAGACGGTCCAGCCCGCGTCCGGGTCCGTTGCGTCCGGAGTGGGCGGGAGGTCCCTGGCCACCGCCCGCGCGGCGGCCTCGATGGCGCAGTCGGCGACGAGCGACAGCTTGTCGTTCAGCAGACTCAGGCGCCGGCCGGTCAGCCACTCGGCGAGCACCTTGAACTCTTCTATGGCCTTGATGCGGCGGAAGGGATCGAAGCGCGACGGCAGGTCGTCGCCGTTCGCGATCACCTCCTCGAAGGCCGCAATCACCGCGGTGCGAAAGGCATCCCGATCCAGATCCACGGCGGTCAGGAAGTCGAGCAGCTCGGGGTAGGCGGCGAGTCGCGCGGCGAACAGGTCGCCGGCGTCGAGGCCGAGCAGCAGCCGGCGCCGCAGCGCGTCGTCCTCGAGCAGCGTGCGATACAGCGCGGCGGGCGCCCCGCCGCGGGCGACGACCTTCTCGAGGCGGATCAGGACCTGTCCCGGCGCGCACAACGGCGCCTCGGTCGCAAGGATCGACGCCAGCAGATTCGCCAGGAGGTTGCGCGAGGAAGACCGGCCCTGCGCCGGGGCCGCGTCGAGAGCCCGGATCGCCTGCAGGGCCCCGTCGGGGTTCTCGACGCCGGCCGCGGCAAGTCGCGCCTGTCCCTGTTCGTCGTCGATCTCGCCGGCCAGCAGCCGGAACAGCTCGCGGCCGGCCAGCCCTTCCTCGCCCGTCTCGTCGTGGAAGAGGTTGGCATAGACCGCGTGGACGCGATCCCGGTGGCGGTCGAGCACGGCGGTGAGCGTCTCGATCTCGTCGAACCCGAGCCGCCGCGCCAGCGCCCGCAGGCCACGCGCGCTGGCCGAGAGGCTGTGCGTCTGCTGGCCCTCCGCCGCCTGCAGCCCGTGCTCGATGTTCCGCAGGAAGATGTAGGCGGTCGAGAGGTCCGCCTGCACCTCGGGTTCGATGAAGTCGTGGGCGCCGAGCTGGTCCAGGGCGGTCAGGGTGTGGCCGGTCCGCAGCGCCGGCTGGTCGCCGCCGTAGATCAACTGGAACACCTGCGCGAACAGCTCCACCTCGCGGATGCCGCCGCGGCCTTCCTTGATGTTGAGGTCGAGGTCGCCGTGACGCGCATGCTCGCGGTCGGCGCGCGCCTTGTAACGCGCGAGCTCCTCGATCGCGGCGTGATCGAGGTACTTGCGGTAGACGAACGGCGTGACCATGTCGACGAACCGCCGGCCGAGCTCGCGGTCGCCGGCGATCGGCCGCGCCTTCAGCATCGCGAACCGCTCGAACGTCTCGCCGAGGCTCTCGTAGTACTGCGCCGACTGCTTCAGCGAGTAGACCAGGTTGCCGCCCCCGCCCATCGGTCGCAGCCGCATGTCGACGCGGTAGAGGTAGCCCTCGGCGGTGTGGTCAGCCAGCAGGCTGGTGAGACGCCGCCCGAGCTTCTGGTAGCGTCCGTGGGCCGCGCCGGCCTCCTCGCCCGAAGCGTCGTAGACGTAGATGAGGTCGATGTCGGAGCTGTAGTTCAGGTCGCCGCCCCCCAGCTTGCCCATGCCGATGACCGCGAACCGCCCCGGCAGCGGACCCTGCCTGCCGGCCGCCTCCGCGGCGACGATGTGCAGCGTCCGGTCGACGATGGTGTCGGCCAGGTTGGACAACTGCGTGGTGGTGGTCTCCAGCGACTCCCGGTTGAGCATCCCGAAGAGATCGCGCGCCGCCACGCGCAGCATCTCCCGCCGCTGGAAGCGCTTGAGGACGTTCACCTGCTGCTCGACGGTCTCCGCGTTGTCCACCAGCCGGTCCAGTTCGGTCTCGTAGTCGACGCGGTCGGGCGGCGCGGCGTCCAGCCGTTGCCGCAGCCAGTAGAGGTACTCGGGGTTGCGGATCAGGATCTCGCTCAGGAACGGAGAGGTCCCGAGG
>WTGR01000808.1 GCA_011523485.1 Acidobacteriota bacterium | reverse complement strand
CGACGACGGACGCCGAGCGGACGATGCGACATCGGGGCCGTGTCTGCGCCAGCGCGAGCGCCGCGGCCCGGACCCCCAACCAAGGGTAGCACCTGCGGCGCAGAGGTCAAACCACGGTCGGGTGCGCGGAGAGCGTAGAAGAAAAAAGGCCGGCGGGGAAGTCCCCACCGGCCTTTCAGGATAACGGCTCAACCGCGAGCCGGAGGTCGGACTACCAGTTCACCTGGAACGCCATGCGCAACAGGCGGCCCTGCAGCAGGCGGGTCGGCCGGCCCCAGGCGCCGCCGTACGACTCGGTCTCGTCGACGACCACGGCGGAGTTCATCAGGTTGTAGATGTCCGCCTGCACCGACGACTCGACGCCGCCGAAGCGGAAGATCCTGCGCAGGGCGATGTCCACCTGCGTCCAGTAGGGCAGGTAGTTCGTGCCCGGCTGGAACAACTGGACCGTCGGACGCGCCGTCGGCGCGCCGTGCGGGATGTAGGCGTTCGGCACCGACCAGGTCAGCTCGCGCTCGCCGCCGGAGTAGGCCTGGATCGAGCCGCTGAACTCGAAGTCGCCCGGCAGCGGATAGGCGCCGAACAGCTTGAAGTCGTGGCGGAACGGCATCCCCAGCTCGCTCTGGTTGCAGAAGCGGCCGCCGCGGCGGATGCCTTCGTCGGAGCCGCGAATCGGATCCTCGATGTTGACGCCGTTCGGGTTCACGACCAGGCCGCAGGTGTCCTGGATGTGCTGGCTCGCCGTCCACCCGCCGAAGACGTTGCCGCCGTTCGGCAGGCGGGCGTTCAGGCTCACCTCGAACCCGTTGTAGTAGTTGCGGTTGACGTCGGAGTTGACGTGGACGATGTCCTTCAGCGTCCTCGTCGCCGGATCCTGGTTGAACGCCAGGAACGAGTTGCCGGCCAGCGTCGGTGCCTGGCCGATACCGCCAAGGTAGGCCAGCCGCCCGCCGGGATCGTCGAACGTGACGTTGAACGGGATCCAGTCGCCGCACGGGACGCCGACGACCGCGGTCGAGATGTCGCAGCTTGCGAGAGCCATGTTCCGGGCGTGCTCGATGTCGTAGAAGACCCGCCGGTACCAGGCGGCGGTCAGCGAGACGCGCGGGGCGATCTCGTGCTGGACGCTGCCGCTCCACTCGATGTTGTACTCCCGCTGCAGGTCGGGGTCGGGCCGCGTTCCCACGGCGGCGAACTCGCCGCTGGTGAACGGCGTGGCGTTGGTGCCGACCGAGCCGATCTCGTGGTCCTGGGCGATGAAGTCGCCGTTGGTCCCCGTGTAGTTCGGCATGCCTAGCGCCGCGAAATCGGCCGCCGTCGCGCAGCGGGCGGCGCCGCCGGAGTGGATGTCCGGGTGCAGGGCGCAGTCGAACCAGTCGCGCGTGTCCGACTGGAGCGAGATGGGATGGTAGCGTCGCGCGAAGCCGTTGGTCCACGGCTTCATGAAGCGGTTCACCGAGAACTTCAGCGCCGTACGCGCATCCCCGAACAGGTCGTAGACCACGCTGAACCGCGGCGCGATGTCGTTCCAGAACGGCTTCTGGTCCTGCGCCCCGAACTGGCGCCCGCCGACGAATCGGCCGCCCTGGATGCCGGTGCCGGCGCGGTAGGTGTCGTTCCCGGACTGGAACTGCTCGAACCGGATGCCGGCGTTGACCGTCAGGCGGTCGATAGTCCACGTGTCCTGCGCGTAAATGCCCCGGTCGGCCCGCACGTAGGTGTTGTAGTAGGCCGGCAGGTTGTAGACGCTCACCTGTTCCGCCACGCCCTCGTTGAAGCGCGCGAGCAGGCTCCCGTTGCCGTCGAAGCCGACACCTCCGTTGCTCATCGACCACTGCATCCCGACCTTGAAGTTGTGGGAGCCGGTGACGTACGAGAACGCGGCGTTCGGGTAGCGCCGGTCGGCCGGCGTGACCAGGATGTCGTAGGTGTAGGCATGGGTCGTGAGTCCCGTGCCCCGGTCGTAGAAGCGGACGTCATCGAACCACCCCCGGCTCTGGTTGTAGCTCAGCGGGTGGAAGCACGGCGTGTAGATGCAGGTCTGCAGGTCGTCCGGCTTCGGATGCGCCAGTTGCCGTCCGGCGCCGCCTTCCTCGATCGGCGTGTTCGGCTGGTAGCCGAGCCGCAGCCGCTCGTACACCTGCGAGTAGCCCACCTCGAGCAGCGCGCGGCTGCTGATGGTGGAAGTCCACTTCGCCTGGAACGTATGGTAGTTCCCGTGTTCGGGATCGCGGTGGCTCGACGCCCGGATCGGCTCGGTGTTGCCGTAGAACTCACGCGCCTTGAACTTGAAGATCCGGTCGAGGTAGGCGCTCACCTTGTTCCGTTGGGAGACCTGCGAGGTCAGGCGGAACAGCGCGCTCCGGACGTACTGCTCCACGATGGCGTCCTCCCGGCTCTCGACCG
>WTGR01000691.1 GCA_011523485.1 Acidobacteriota bacterium | reverse complement strand
ACTCCGGGGGCATCGGGGAGACGATGTCGCCGAGGATACGGATCTTGTCCCGATCACGGCCGAAGAACGGACCCGGGGACTTCTCCCGGTACGGCGCCAGCCGCGATACCGGCCGGCCGTTCTTGGTGATGACGATCTCTTCGCCGCTCTCGGCGACCTCGTCCATCAGCTTGAGACACTTCGCCTTGAACTCGGACGCCTTGATGGTCCGGGGGCCGGTCGAACCGCCGGTATCGGTCTTCACGATTTGCCTCCCGGAAGCGACATTGGCGCCTCTATCTTACCATGGTCGTAACCATGGTCATATGGTGGCGGGCGAGTCCGTGTGCCGGGCGAATGCTCCGGCGACGGCAGGACGATTTCTGCCGTTGAGCCGGCTGCGGGGTCGGGTTGCCGCTCGCGCCGGGAAATCCGGACGGAAATCGGGCTGGCGGTCCGGTCGCCGGGCGTGTAGAATACCGCCGAGCGCCGTACTCGAAACCCGGAGGCTGGGTTCCCGACAGGGATGCCCGCGGCCTCTTTGAAGGACTGAAGGATGGCCACCATGCGCCGGCTGAAGTTGCGCTCCGCGGTGATCGTATGCGTCTCTCTGGCGGCGGGCGCCGTCGGCGTGGCAACCGCGGCCGCGCAGGGTGCTGCGCCCGGCGAGGCCGTGTCCGCCGATCAGGTGGTCATCCAGCGCTACTGCGTCACCTGCCACAACGACCGGCTCGAGACCGGCGGTCTCTCGCTGCAGGACGTCGACGTCGCCGACGTCGCCGCGCACCGCGACGTGTGGGAGAAGGTGGTGCGGAAGATGCGCGCCGGCGCGATGCCGCCGCGTCCGCGTCCCCGTCCGGACGACGCCACCTACGCGCGCGTGCTGGCTTCCATCGAGACGGCCCTGGATGCGGCCGCCGAGGCCACACCCGACCCCGGCCGCACGGCGACGTTCCGTCGTCTGAACCGGACCGAGTACCAGAACGCCGTGCGCGACATGTTGGACCTCGACATCGACGTCACGGCGCTCCTGCCGCGCGACGACTCCGCTTTCGGGTTCGACAACGTCAACGCCGGCGGCCTCTCGCCGACCCTGATGGAGCGTTACCTGGCGGCGGCGCGGCGGGTCAGCGGGCTGGCGGTGGGGAGCGACCTGCCGGCGCCGGGCAGCCGCGTGGTGGTCGTGCCCGCGGACCGCACCCAGGAGGACCACGTCGCCGGCCTGCCGTTCGGCACGCGCGGCGGGACCGCGGTCGATCACACGTTTCCCGCCGACGGCGAGTACGAGATCCAGGTGCGGCTGCAGCGGAACCGCAACGAGAACGTCGAGGGGCTGACCGAGCCGCACGACGTGGAGATCACCCTCGATGGAGACCGGCTCGCCCTGTTCACCATGGAGCCGAGCCAGAACTACGTCATGCAGGCCAACGCCGCGTACTACGCGGACGAGGGCATCGACAATCACCTCAACGTGCGCATCCCGGTGCCGGCGGGACCGCACGTGGTGGGGGCGACCTTCATCAAGAAGAACTCGGCGCTCATCGAGACGACCCGGCAGCCCTACGACGCCCACTTCAATATGGACCGGCACCCCCGGCAGCAACCGGCGGTGCGGTCGGTATCGATCGTCGGTCCCTTCGATCCGACCGGGGTTGGGGAGACGCCGAGCCGTGAGCGCATCTTTTCGTGTCGTCCGCCGTCCGAGGCCTCCGACGACGAGGCCGAGGAGTGTGCGACCGCGATCATCGCCGGGCTGGCGCGGCGCGCCTATCGGCGCCCGGTCACGGTCGACGACCTCGATCAGCTCGTCTCCTTCTATCACCGGGGCTACGCCGCGGGCGGCTTCGAGTCGGGCATCGAGACGGCGTTGCGCGCGCTGCTCGCGAGCCCCGAGTTCCTGTTCCGCATCGAGCGCGATCCGGCCGGCGTGGCGCCGGGCGTCCCCTACCGGGTCAGCGACCTGGAGCTGGCTTCCCGGCTGTCGTTCTTTCTCTGGAGCAGCGTGCCCGACGACGAGTTGCTCGACATGGCGGCGGCCCGCCGGCTGAGCGACCCGGCCGTGCTCCGGGCGCAGGTGCGGCGCATGCTGGCCGATCCGCGGGCCGAGACGCTGACGACCAACTTCGCCTCGCAGTGGCTGCATCTGCGGAACCTCGACGCGGTGCGGCCGGATGCCCGGCTGTTCCCGGACTTCGACGACAACCTGCGGCAGAGCTTCCGCCGCGAAACCGAGCTGCTGTTCCAGAGTGTCCTCGAAGAGGATCGCAGCGTCGTCGACCTGCTGACGGCGGAGTACACCTTCGTCAACGAGCGGGTGGCGCGCCACTACGGCTTCCCGGGGGTCTACGGTGACCACTTCCGGCGCGTGGACCTGCCCGCGGGCAGCCCCCGGGCCGGCCTGCTCGGGCACGGCAGCATCCTGACGGT
>WTGR01000617.1 GCA_011523485.1 Acidobacteriota bacterium | reverse complement strand
CCGGCTTCTACAACAACTTCTGGCTGGACCGGGGCACCACGGCCATCGCGACGCGCCGCACCTCGCTGGTCGTGGATCCTGCCGACGGGCGGCTGCCGGCCCTGACCGAGCCGGCGCGGCGCCGCGCCAACTCGCCCGAGGCGGCCCGCATCGAGGGTGTGCGCCGCGGCAGGCTGCCCGCCGCCAGCTACGAGGATCTGGACGCCGGAGACCGCTGCATCCAGCACGCCAAGGCCGGCCCGCCGCTCAGCACCGGCGGCTACAACAACAACATGATGCTGTTCCAGACGCCCGACCACGTGGTGATCCTGGCCGAGCAGAACTACGACGCGCGCATCATCCCGCTCGACGGGCGGCCCCACGTCTCGCCGCGGCTCCGGCAGTGGATGGGCGACTCGCGCGCCTACTGGGAGGGCGACACGCTGGTCGTCGAGACCGTCAACTTCAACGGGAAGCACGACCAGATCGGCCGGCCGCTGCTGAGCAGCGGCGAGAACCTGTCGCTGGTCGAGCGGTTCACGCTGATGGACGACGAGAACCTGATGTACGAGTACACGGTCCGGGATCCCAGCATCTGGACGCGCTCGTGGACCGCCCAGCACCCGATGAAGCGGAACCCGGACCTGATGTTCGAGTTCGCCTGCCACGAGGGCAACTACGGGATGCACGGCATCATGGCCGGCTCGCGCGTGCAGGAGGCCGAGGCCACCGCGAACGCGCGATAGTCGGGATAGAGGAGCCGGTACGTACACGTCAGGCGTCGAGTCATGCCCAAGAGCCTGGGACAGATCTTCCGCGAGGCAGGCGAGTTGTCCGAGCGGGACCGCGCGACGCTTGCGGGACTCCTGATCGAATCACTCGATCCTCAGGATGACTCGGAAGTCGAGGCTGCATGGGAGCGAGAAATCGAGCGTCGAGTCGCAGAGCTCGATGACGGATTCGTAGAGACGGTTCCCTGGGAGGAAGTCCGTCGCCAACTGTTCGGCCGGCAGGATGGAGACTAGGTTCATCCTGCCGCCCCTATGGAAGTCACCGAGCCGCGGCGTTGGTTGGCGGAACCCTTCACTCCAACGCCAGCGCGATCAGCCCGGCGTCGTTCGCCGCGCCATACGCCAGCACGATGAACTGCCGGCCGTCCTGCAGGTAGGTCATGGGGGTCCCGGTCGGCGCCACGTCGAGCTCCAGGGCGTGCACGGTCTCGCCGGTGGCCTTGTCGAAGGCGAGCAGGTACGGCGTGGTCGACAGCGTGCGCGGGTTGACGGGCGCATCGGGGTCGCGGCTGATGAAGCCGAGGTCCGGGCTGTCGCGGCGCCCACGGAAGCCCAGGAACAGGAGCGTCCTGGTGAGCAGCGGCCCGGTATAGGAGCCGCCCCCAAGCGGTCCGGGATCGGGAACGCCGAGGTCGATTGCCTCCTGTCGCGGTCCGTCACCCAGCGGTACCATCCAGGTGCGCGTTCCCTCGTTCAGGTCGAAGGCGCTGAGCCGGACGTAGGGCGGCTTCCAGAGCGGCAGGCCCTGCGGGCCGCGCAGACCGCCCGAACGGGTCCGCCGGTAGCGGAAGTCCGACGTGCCCGGGTCCGGGGGCCCGAGCAGGACGACGCTCGGCTGCGTGCGCGACGGCACATAGAGCCAGCCGGTCTCCGGGTCGACCGCCGCGCCGTGCCAGTTGGCCCCGCCGATGGCGCCGGGCATGAGGATCGTGCCCCGCTTGCCGTCGTCGCTCGCGGCGGTGATGGGCTCGAAGAGCGGTCCGTAGGTGAACTCCTCGAGGATCTCGACCGCCTCGGCCCGCAGCTCCGGGGTGAAGTCGATAAGGCTGTCGATGGACACGCCCTGCCGGTCGAACGGCGGCGGCTTCGTCGGATGCGGCTGGGTCGGCGCGGTTCGCTCGCCCGGCACGGTCGACTGCGGGACCGGGCGCTCCTCGATCGGCCAGACCGGCTCGCCCGTGACGCGGTCGAAGACGTAGGTGTAGGCCTGCTTGGTCACCACCGCCACCGCCTTGATGGGCCGCCCGTCGACCTCGATGTCCACCAGCGCCGGCGCTGCCGTCGCGTCGTAGTCCCAGAGCCCGTGGTGGACGAACTGGAAGTGCCAGACCCGCTCGCCGGTCGCCGCGTCCAGGCAGACGATGCTCTCGGCGAAGAGGTTGTCGCCGAGGCGGTGGCCGCCGTAGTAGTCGTTGGTGGGCGTGCCGATCGGCAGGTAGACGTAGCCGAGCTCCGGGTCGGCGGTCAGCATGCCCCAGGCGTTGGTGGAGCCCGAGTACTCCCACGAGCCGTTCTCCCACGTCTCGTTGCCGAACTCCCCCGGCTGCGGGATGGTGTGGAACTCCCACAGCTCCTCGCCGGTCCGGACGTCGAAGCCGCGCACGTCGCCCGGCGCGTCGAGCTGGAACCGGGGGCCGT
>WTGR01000183.1 GCA_011523485.1 Acidobacteriota bacterium | reverse complement strand
TCTACCTGTCGATCCTCGACTATCCCTCCGGCTGGGGCATCGGCGCGCCCAGCCGGTTCCTGATTCCCGAGCTCCGGGATCGCTGGCGCGATGTCACCGCCATCGAGCTCTCGGACCACACGCCGTCCGTCGACATCGAGATCGTGCGCGAGACCGTCGCGCGCTTCGACGCCGTGGTCGCCGGCATCTTCGTGCGCACCGCGTCGTTCAGCGGCCGCATGGACCTGGACGAGGATCTCGTCGCGTTCCTGCGCGACCTGGCGGAGGACACGGCGGAGCGCGGCCAGCCGCTGGTCGTCGTCGTGTTCGGCAACCCCTACGTGGCGCGTTCGCTGCCCGAGCTGCCGGCGGTGCTTCTGACCTACGACTACCGCGGCCTGTCCGAAAGGACGGCGGTGAAGGCCATCGCCGGCGAGATTCCGCTACGGGGGCGGTTGCCGGTCACCCTCGACGAGGGTCTCCCGGCCGGACACGGGTTGACGCGGCCGCGGGCGTCGCGCCGCTGACGCAGTCGGCCCGGGCACGGCCGGCGCGGTCCGGAGTCGTGCGCCCGGCGCGGACGCGTCACCGGCCGGGGTTGTCCGGTATAATCGACGTTCCGGCCATCGCACGAACGCGCCCTTAGCTCAGCTGGATAGAGCGTCTGGCTACGAACCAGGAGGCCGCAGGTTCGAATCCTGCAGGGCGCGCCATTCTCTTCTTCCCCGCCGCTCCCTTGAGTCCCCGAACATCGGCGCGGCCTCTGCGATGACCACCCGAACGCGGAGCAACGCACCCGCCGGGAGACCGTACGCTCCGCCGTCGGTGTGAACCTGGAGAAGGCCGATGAAGCTCAGGATGTCCTGGCTCGACCTCAAGCTGGCCGGCAGGATGCTCTCGAAGTATCCGGGTCTGTGCAGTCGGCGCGGGGCGCCGCCATGGTCGCGACGTTCGCGGTCTTCACGTTCGTGATCTCCATCTTCGCGTGCGCGGTGCCGATCCGGCGCGCGCTACGCGTGGAGCCCACCGAGGCGCTGCGCGCGGGAATCTGAGCCGGAGCGGCGTCGGCGAACAATCGCACGGGCGTCCGCCCCGTAGGGTGTTACTTCGCGTGTCGATTTCGGACAGATCCGGGGCATGCAAGAGACATCCGGAAGGGCGCTGGATCGGAAGCTCGTCGTCGAGCCGGCACCGAGCGGCCGGCCGCCGAGATTCCGTAACGCAGGCGGTCACTCCCCGCCGCCGAGCGCATCATCCAGCTTGTCGAGGACGCGGAGCCCTTCGTCGATGGATCCGCGGGCAGAGAGCGCTCGGAACCGCGTCTCCGCGTCATGCTGGGTGACGGCGATGGTGCACAGCTCTTCCATGAGCTTGTTGACGCTCATGGCGCGCTGTCGCGCGAGAGCCTTCATTCGTGCGTGCGTGTCGTCGGGGAGACGGATGGTCAGTGTGGACATGCTAGTGCTCGGCGAGCAGTGCTGCTGGCGTCATGATGTGCAACTCCGGGAAGCGCATTTCGGTTCGTTCGAAATCCCGCGTGTTGTGAGTGACGATGGCCCCCGCGTTCCCGGCGACCGCCAGCTCGACCAGGTGATTGTCGCCTTCATCGGGCAGATTCGGTCGCCACAGGTAGTACACGCGCACCCACGTGCAGCGACGGATGAGCGCGGCCAACAGCGCGTCGCGTTCCCGGTCGGAGATCGGTGAGCGGAGGAACGGCTCCGACCGCGCAAGCACCGACTCGTACTCCGCGAACAGGGCCTGACCCATCAGCGGCTCGTATCGACCCAACAGGCAGCGACGCAGAACCTCTCGGCTGGCGCCGCTCGCGCTTGAAGTGGCCGCGACGAGGACGTTCGTGTCCACAACGATCCGCAATGGTCAATGATAGCGCATGTGCTGTCATATGCCGCGCACGACCGCATGTCGCGTTGTTCGCACCGGCGGGGCCCATTCCTCTGGCAGGACGTGACCCTGCCCGCGGTCTGGACTGCCTCGTCGCGGTTCTTCGGCGCCGGTGTCGGCTTCGGCGGCGGCTTCGACTTCCAACTCGTCCCGGTACCGCCTGCCCTCGCAGGCCTTGCAGTCCAGACGCACGTCGTCGAGGAACGACAGCTCGACTTCTCTACTGCCGGACTGCCGATGTCCGGAGGCAGTCCGACGGTGCACGATGCCTGGTCGATTGCCCGCTGCGCGGCGCCTCCCGGAGCGAGATCCGAGCGGCCGGCCACCGCAAGATGCAGATCGTCGGGCGCGTGCCGGACCAGCAGGTCGATCAGTTGCAGGGTGCGACGGGGCAACCGGTCGACCTCGTCGAGAACCAGCAGGCACGGAGCGTCGTGCGACTGACCTGGCTGGACCAGTGCGCCGGTGAAGGAAGAAGATGCTCGATGACCTCCATCGAGATCCGAGGCGCCCGCACGCACAACC
>WTGR01000792.1 GCA_011523485.1 Acidobacteriota bacterium | reverse complement strand
ACGAGGCGAACGAGCAGGGCGACGCGCGCGTCTACGGCACGTCCCACTGGGACCGCATCCTCAGCCGTGCGGCCGGGCGCGTGTTCGTCGTGGCGGAGTCGCTCGCTCCCATCGCCTCGTTCCGGGAGCGCCCCGAGCTCACGCTCATCCCCGGGTTCATGGTCGAGGCGGTGGCCGTGGTCCCCCGGGGGGCCTGGCCCGGCTCGTGCTGGCCGCTCTACGAGGTGGACTACCCGGCCGTCGAAACGTACATGCAGTCCGAGGGCCTGCCGGAAGCGCACCTGGCGGCGGCGCCCGAGCACGGCGAGCCCGTCCATGCCTGAACGCTGGTCCGCCTTCTCGTACCTCGTCACGAACCTCGCGCGCTTCATCCGGCCGGACGAGGTGACGTTCAGCGGCGTGAACTCGACACCGCCCATGCTGGCCTGCCTGCTCGCCAAGCGGGCCTACGACTTCGACTTCGTCTACCTCAACGTGGCCGGCGGCGTGCAGCCCATCCCGTCGTCGATACCCCGATCGAGCTCCGACCCGGTGCTGGCGGAGGGCTCGACCGCGATCTTCGCCAACGAGGACTTCTACGACCTGTGCACCCGGGGCGGGATGGATCTGTGCTTTCTGGGCGCCGCCCAGGTCGACGGCCTCGGCCGCACGAACGTGTCGGCAATCGGCGACTGGCACGCCCCCAAGGTGCGCCTGCCGGGAGGCGGAGGCGGTGCCGTCATGCTGCCGACGGCGCGGCGCGCGGTGACGTGGCGCACGGAGCATTCCCGACGCACGCTGGTGGAAAAGCTCGACTTCGTGACCGCCGCGGGCGGCCTGCACGGCGTGGTCACCCCGATCGCGGTCTTCGAGAAGCGCGACGGCCGGCTCGCTCTGCGCTCCCGGCATCCGGAAGCTTCGCTCGAGGAGGTGCGGCGGAGGACCGGGTTCTCGTTCGACGCGACCGGCGCCGGGCCGACACCGCCGCCGACCGCCCGCGAGGTCGCCGCGCTGCATGCGCTCGACCCTGACGGGCAGTTCGAGCGCGAGGCGAACGTGGCGCTGCGGTAGTAGCGTGCCGCCGGGGCGACGACTGGCGACGACCCGTCCACCATGTAGAGCACCCACCGGCGTGACGCGAACGTGACGTCGCGGTAGCGCTGCGCCCATCGGCGCCCCCGCCCGCAGTCTGCGGTGTAGAAGCTCCGCGCGGACTCGTGGGCAGGCGTGGCTGGGCGGCAATCCGGGCCGCAGGCGACGCAGGAAACGATCGTCAGGCTACGATCGAGTACAGAGCAGAGCCATCCTCCCGACGACGAAGGAAGTGGACCGTGAGCGACGAAACTGCGGAACAGGTGCGTGGCAGGCGGCAATCGGTGTCGCTCAGTCGCCTCTACCTCGACCCGAACAACTTCCGGTTCGTGAACCATGCGGAGTACCGGCCAGTGGCGCCGGAGCACGTCTACGATGCGGACGTCCAGCGTCGTACGACCGGCTTCGTGCTGGGACGCCACCAGGAAAACGTCCGGGATCTGATTGCCAGCATCAAGGAGAACGGCTGGCTCGACATCGATCCAATCCTGGCGCGCAAGGACGGGGTGCGGTTTCTCGTGGTCGAGGGGAACCGGCGTGTCGCGACGCTCAAGTACCTGCAGCGCAGGTACGAAGAGGACGCCATCGATCTCGGCAGGCTCGACGGTGCGTGGTTCTCCAGGGTGCCCGTCCTGCAGTACGAGGACGCCGACGAACGCGATCACATGGTCATGATGGGGCTCCACCACATCTCCGGCAAGCGGCGGTGGCCCGCGGTCAACCGCGCACGGGCGATGGAGCAGTTGCTTCCGCAATTCCACAACGATGCCGACGCGGTGTGCAGGGCTCTCGGCGTAAGCAAACGCGAGTTCAACCTGTCCGTGAGAACGCTGGCCCTGGTCAACACGTATCGGGAGAGCGACTACGGAGACCAGTTTCAATCGGAACAGTACAACCTGTTTCGCGAGGTCCTCGAGAGTGAATCGATACGCGACTGGCTCGGCTGGAATCATGCGTTGTGCACGGCGTCCAACGAGTCGAACCTGGAGCGTCTTTTCTCGTGGATGTCGCGGGAGGCGGAATCCGAGGAGGGAGAGGATGAAGGCCCTGACACCGACGTTCGGACCACGTCCGAACCCGTCATCACTACCGGTGGACACGTCCGCGAGCTCGGCAGAATCATCCAGGATCCCAAGGCGGTCAGGCGTCTGGACGAAACCCGGAGCCTGCAGGAGGCGACGCTCTCCAGCGATCTGCTCGTCAAGAGCGAAGTCGACGGGGCGTTCGCGGTCTGCGACAAGGGCATCCAACGACTCCACTCGAGAACTGGAGATCTGACGCCCGCCGACCTGGACCGCGTCGAGCAGCTCATCGGCACGCTGCAGGGCATCGCGCTGGCCCGCAAACGCCAGCCGCCGGCCGTCGGTCGCGGGTTGCCGTGGCAACCGTTCAACGAAATCACGCAGTCGCAGTTCTCCTTCATCCACGTAGAGAGCTACCGCGGCATCGAAGGCCTCGCCCTCGACAGCCCCGGTCGAATCAATCTCATCGTCGGTGTCAACAACGCGGGAAAGACGTCACTGCTGGAAGCAATCCATCTGCTTGCCCATCAGAACGACGAACGGGCCCTGTTGGACGCCATCCGCTGGCGAGGTCGGGTGGAGGGAGATCCGGATCCACTGTGGCTTGTCGAGCAACTACCGCGGGCCGCCCGACTGTCGGGACGTTTCGACCAGGTGCCGGGCAACACGACGAGCGTCGAGTTCGAGGTCTTCACCGAACCTGAGTCGGACCTTGAAGATCAGACCTCGTTTCTTTCAACGCTTGGCGTGGAAGCCAGCTACGGGAGGCAGGCGCAGCGTACGGAAGTCGTGTTCTTCGAGGACCGTCCGCGACGAACCAGTTTCGAGGGACAGCACTGGCTGTGCCGCTCGGCGTTCACGAGCCCGTTTTCGGCCAACCGTCCCGAGACCCTTGCGCGCTGCAACAAGGAAAGCCTGGAAGCCGGAACGAAGCAGCAGATCATCGACTTCATTCGCCAACGCGTCGATCCGGGACTCCGCAACATCGAACTGGCCGACCGGTTCAATCGGTTCCTGGTCAGTCACGACGATTTCGACAGGGCGCCGGATCTCGCGGCGTTCGGCGAGGGCGTGCGGCGCGTGTTCGAGATCGGACTGCTCCTGGCCGGGGTCCGCGGGGGCGTGCTGCTCGTCGACGAATTCGAGAACGCGATCCATACGGAGCTCCTCGTCGAGTTCACACGTCTCGTACAGGATCTTGCGGTCAAGCTCGACGTGCAGGTCTTCCTGTCGACCCACAGCAAGGAGGCTATTGACGCCTTCGTTCTCAACGGACACCGAACCGATGACATCGTCGGCTATGCGATCAATCGTACCGACGACGACGTCCAGGCCAAACGCTACGACGGCCGCAGGCTTCACAGGCTTCACGATGCCGTGGACTTCGACCTGCGAGGCGTGCGATGAAGGCGGTGCTCGTGTTCTGCGAGGGCTACCATGACGTCGTGTTCGCGCAACGCAGCCTGGGTGCTCACGCGGGCTGCGAGTGGGTCGACAAGCCTATCGGCGAATTGCCTTCGCCGTTCGGGAGCACCGGCACGGTCGCCAGGAAGGGGCTCATCGCCAACCAGTTCGAGCGTCAAGCAGTCGACAACCTCAGACTCCGGAACGCGGCGCATCCGCCTCTCCCCTGCTTCGAGTCCATCGTCGAGAGCACCGCCGCGGACACGATGTTCTTCCTGGTGCGCGCCCACGGACAGGAGCGACAAGCCCCTGTCACGAGCCTGCTCGAGACCATGGACGTCACGATTACCGAAGAGCCCGCCGGAACGTTCGACGTTTCAGAATACGCGGCGGCCTTCCTGTTCGACGCAAACGGCGAAGGTGTGACGTCAACGTTGGCGGCATTTCGTGAGCGCTACGGTGAGCACTTCGGCGATCTCTCGAACATCGAGCACGGTAAGTGGTTGTCGGGAACCACGGTTCCCGTCGGCTGTTTCGTGTTCCACAAGAGTGCGGCGGACGAGACCGGCACGCTCGATGATCATCTGGCTCCGATGGCAGAATCGGCCTGGCCCGAACGGTACGACGGGGCTGAGCGTTTCGTCGACGACAACCGAAACGCCGGCGACAAGGTGTCTACGAGAGAGGCCGAGCGGCTCAAGGCGATCATCACGGTCACCGGACAGTTCGACAACCCGGGAGATCCCCTGTCGATCGTCATCGGCCGGAACGGTTTGCCACGAGCACAATTCGAAACGTCTGCGCTGAGTGCGGAACTCGCTGACTTCCTGACGGGAACCCCCTGGATCGACGCCTGAAATCAACTAACTGCTCTCGACGGCTTCCCTGAGAAGTGACTTGAACTGCTCGTCCAGGCGCCCTCTGGCCAGAATCCGGCCCTGCCCGTCGACGAGCACGTAGGTCGGAAAAGCCGAGACGCGCCAGTTGCGTTCGATGTCGCTGCCGATGCCTGCATGCCAGTTCGTCCACGGCATAGGCTGGCGTTCCTGAAACGTCGTGACGGTCTCGGGCGCTTCGTCGACGCTGATCGCCAAGAGCGTGAACCGGTCCGCGGGCAACTCGGCAACCAGATCTCGTAGCTCTGGCAGCGCGTACACACAGGGCTTGCACCAAGTCGCCCAGAAATCGATCAGCACGACCCTGCCCGCGTAGGCGGAGAGCCGATCCTCAACGCCGTCGAGGCGCCTGCCGGTGACCTCGGCAACCGTGCCGCCGACCGTCGCATGACGGAGACCGTAGAGCAGGTCCGCCTCGGCCTGCGCAAATGTCCGCGCCCAACCCATGAACGGACCGGGCTCGTCAAGGCCGGCGAACTCTTCGTCCTCCACGCCGGCGCCAAGTCCGGTGGCTACCTCGATACCCCGTAGTCGAGCCGCCTCGCGACGCTCCGGCGGCAGCGGCCACCAACGATTGTTCGCCTCGCGCATCAGCTCCACCGCCAGAAAGTACCGGGCCGCGGCACGGGTCACAGGATCGTCGGCGTCGAAAGCCACCTCTTCGAAGAGCGCCTGAACGGGGTCACCACCCTGCCCGTGCTGGGGGAGGAACATGCGCTGGTGCAACGACCGTAACGTATGGAGAGACCTCTCGGGTACATGGGCGAGCAACTTCCGCGCGCCTTTCGCCATGTGGACGCGGCCGTCCTCCTCGAACCATGTCTCCTCAACGAGGAACTCCGCGGCCTCCGTCAGCCGGTCGTGCCCGCCGGCGTCCACGATCGCGGTCGCCGCCGCGATCGCACGGCGGATATCCGGAAGCTCGCCGAAGAACGCCTGCATGCGACGCCCCATCTCCTCGGCCGAACCGCCCGCCATGGCGGCTTCCCGACTGCGCTCCCTCCACGCGAGCTCGGCGGCGAGGTACTCCTGCACCACCGCCCAGTCGGGACCCTCGTCGTCCGGAAGGGGCCGTGGCGGTCGGGTCAGGACCTCCATGGCGAACTCCGGGATCGATTGTTCGACGCCGGGGCCGGGTCGCGCCGCGTCCTGCTGCGCCGCGATCAGCAACCCCAGCAACACCGTCGCGAAGCTCGCCACGGCCGCCAGCTCAAGAAGGAACCGCAGTGCGCCGCTCGGAGTCCTTCCCTGCATGCTGCCCTCCGGGGAAGATGGTTGCTCCAGACACTCCTTCCATCGTAGAACACCCGTGCCATGACCGCATCATCCTTGAGTCGCCTGTTGCGTGAGCGAATCGGGCGCCATGCAAGGGCCGGAAGGATCGCGTTGCTCGCCCCGGAAGGTTCCGTCCCGTACGCAGAGCTCGGTGCGAGAATCGACCGCCACGCGAGCGCTTTCCGACAAGTCGCCTGCGGTGAGCTCGTGGGCGTTCCCGCATCGCGGTCGGCCGACTCGGTTGCGCGCTTCTTCGGCGTCATGCAGGCGGGGGCCTGTCCCTGCTTCATCGAGGCCGGCCTCACGGCCGCGGCCCTGCTGTCGCGGGCGCACGCGGTCGGCCTGCGGCGGATCGTGCTCGACGACGGGTCCGAAGCAATCGCGCCCGACCTGGAGCACGGCGGCGGGCAGGTCTACCTCGCGGCGGGCCTACTCCGCGAGTCGCGCAAGTCGGCAAGCACCACGGTCATCCGCGAATCGGTCGGTCCTGCCGACCTGGCGATGATGCAGTTCACCTCCGGCAGCACCGGACTGCCGAAGGGCGCCCTGCTCACCCACGGCAACCTGCTGCGGCATGCGGCGGGCATCATCGAGAGGACGAGGCTGACCGCGGCGGACCGCCTGCTGCACGTGATGCCGCTGCACCATACCAATGGCGTGAACAACCAGCTCATCGCACCGTTGCTGGTCGGGGCGACCGTCGTGCTGGCCGAGCGGTTCCGGGCGGAGGACGTCGAGGACCAGATCGCCGCTCACGGCGTCACCTACCTGACTGGCGTGCCGACGATGTACTCGCGGATGCTCCCGCATCTGCGCGACCAGGTGCGGCTGCGCTCGCTGAGATTCCTCCGTTGCGGGTCGGCGCCCATCGCGGTGCGACTGCACGAGGAGGTCGAAGCCGCCTTCGGCGTGCCGCTGGTCGTGTCCTACGGGTTGTCCGAGGCCACGTGCACCTCGACGATGAATCCGGTCGGGGCGCGGCGCATCGGGACCGTCGGCATCGCCCTGCGCGGTCAGCGGGTTCGGATCTTCACGCCGGGAGGCGATGATCAGGCAGCCCCCGGCGCCGAGGGGGAAATCCGCATCGCGGGTCCCTGCCTGATGCGGGGCTATGCCGGAGCGGAGTCGGAATCGCCGATCCGCGAGGGGTGGCTGCGGACGGGCGATCTGGGATGCTTCGACGCAGACGGGTATCTCTCCGTCACCGGCCGTCTCAAGGACCTGATCGTACGCGGCGGCGAGAACCTGTCGCCGCGCGCGATCGAGGACACGCTCGCGGGGCATCCGGCCGTCGCCGCATGCTGCGTGGTCGGTGGACCGCACCCCGATCTCGGCGAAGTGCCGGTGGCGTTCGTCGTGCGGCGCGACGGCGAAACCGTGGACGCCGCCCGACTCCGCGCGCTGGTCGGCGGGAGCCTGTCGAGAACCCACACTCCCGCCGCAATCCACTTCGTCGACTCACTGCCGGTGAACGCGGTGGGCAAGGTCGACCGCCAGGCGTTGCAAGCCCGCAGCACGCGGCCGCAGCACGAGGAGCCTGCGCCGCAGAACACAGCGAAGCGGGGTTCCGGGGCGCAAGGTCATGGAGCGGGGGGATGAGCCGAAAACGCCGAGCCGGCGAGGCGCGTCGGGCCGCTATCGGACGGCAGCGACCGTCCTTCCGATCAGTGACGTGAACGCCTCGGTGAGACCGTCCGTGCGGGCCAGGATGACGCCTTCCCGGTCGACGAGCACGTAGGTGGGAAGGTCGCGAACGTACCAGCGCCGCGCGAGGTCGCTCGCCGGGCCGGCATGCCAGTTCGTCCGCGGCAGCGGCTCGTCCCGCTCGAGCTCGATGACGGCCTGCGGCGTTTCGTCGACGCTGATCCCGAGCAGGGTGAATCGATCCGCCGGCAACTCGGCGACCAGCTCGCGCAGCGCCGGCCGCTCGACGGCGCACCGCCGGCACCCGGTAGCCCAGAAGTCGATCAGCACCACCCGGCCGGCGTAGGCCGACAGGCGATCCTCGGACCCGTCGAGCCGCCGGCCGACCATCTCCGTCAACGAACCCCCGACGGTCGCGTGCCGGATGCCGTGGATCAGGTCCGCCTCGGCCGCCGCGAAGGTCGGCGGGATGGATGCGAAGGGGTTGACCGGCTCCTGCGCCGGCGCGAACGGCTCCTGCTCCACCCCGGCGCTCAGACCGGCCGCCGCTTCGAGCGCGCGCTGCCGCCGCGCTTCGCGGACGCCGGGCCGCGACCAGAAGCCGTTGGCGGACCGCATCAGTCCGACCGCAACGTAGTACCGCGCCCGGGCGCGCACCGCCGGATCGGCAGCGTTCGCCGCCATCCGTTCGAAGAACGCGTCGATCTCCCGCGCCATCGACTGACCGTTCGGCGCGAACGTCCGACCGGCGTCCAACTGCATCATGACGCGCGGCCACTCCTCGAAGCGGGGCGCGTGGGCGGCCAGCGTCCGCGCCCCCACGGCCATGTGCCAGTCCGCGTCCGGTTCGGCGTTCGCGTGCGCCACGAGGAACCCCGCGGCCTCGATCAGCCGCTCCTGCGCGCCGCCGGCCTCCACGATCGCCGTCGCCGCCGCGATGGCGCGGCGGATTTCCGGACGCTCGGACCACGCGTCCTGCCGCCGGCGCCACTTCTCCTCGGCCGGGATGTCCGCGAGGGCGAGCTCCGTCTCCAGATCCGTCCACGCCCGCCGCCTCTCGGGATACTCGTCCACCACCGCCCAGTCGGGACCGACATCGCCCGGCAGCGGCAGACGGGGCGCACGGAACGCGAAGTTTCGGCGGCGTGGCGCCGCAATGGCGGCGGCGCCGCCCGTGAGCGGCAGTTGTCGGATGCGGCTCTCCAACCAGTCGCCGGCGCCGTCGGGAACCGGAACCGGCGGCGGCGGCGGCACGACGAGGCCCGGCCGCAGGGCGTACAGCATGACCGCGATCAGCAGCAGCAAGGCCGACCCGGCGCCGACCCAGGCGGCCGGATCGACGTGCGGTCGCCGGTCGCCGCGCGGAATCCGTCGCTGCATGGAGCTCCTAGTAGAAGAGCATCGCGACGACGACGACGAGGATCGCCAGGATGACGAACCACTGCCAGATCTCCTGCTGGTCCTCGGACGGGATGAGCTGGAAGGTGATGGCGCGGTGCGCGTCGATGGCGTTGCGGAGGAAGGGCGCCGCCGACAGGCCGACGTTCTCCAGGACGAACGAGCCGCCCCCGGAGCGCTGGTCGAACATCGAGACCCCTTCCGGGTTGACCCGCGTCCGGATGCCCTCGAGGTCGGCCTCGAGCGTCTCGTCGAAATCGAGACCGCGCACGTAGTCCTGCAGCACGATGTCGACGTCGACGCCGGTCCGGGTGCCGATCACCACCGGGTAGACGGCCAGCCCCCGCCGGCCGAACTCCGAGAGCGCCTGATCGAGGCGGGAGATCTGCTCGTTGTCCGAGGCGAAGTCGCCGTCGGTGAACAGCAGCACGACCCGGTCGGAGCGCTCCGCCGGCTGCCAGTCCTCGTCGCCGCTGTCGAAGCGGTCCTGGTTGTCGAGCGACTGGTACACGTGCTCGAACGCGGCGGCGATGTCGCTGTCCCAGGGAAACGCGTCGCCCGAGAGCTGCTCCGGCGGCGCGATCTGGCCCAACTGCTCGACGAAGCGCTCGGCGTTCGACGACAGGTGCACCTGCCGGAGCGCGGTGGTGCCGAAGACGAACAGGGCCACCCGATCGCCCGGGGTCAGGATCTCCTCGGTGTAGAGGCCGAGCGCCTCGCGCACCGCGATCTCCAGCCGCGACGGGCCGAGGTCGCGGACCCACATCGAGGCGGAGGCGTCGACGATGACGGCGACGTCGACGTCGCCGCGCTTGAAGCTCGACCCGCCGTAGACCCAGAAGGGGCGCGCCGCGGCCAGACTGAGAATGCTCAGCGCCAGGACGGCCAGGAACCAGAACTTGATGTGTCCGAGGAATGGGTAGGACGAGCCGTGCGTCCGCGGCGGCCGCAGGCGCAGCCGGAGGAAGAAGATGACCGCGCCGAACAGCAGCAGCAGTCCGGCGATCGGCACGAACGTCAGGTACTCGGGATTCTGAAACTCGACGCTCTCGCGCAGAACGGATTGCAGCTCGCCCATCGCGAACGCCCCCGGCCAGTCCCTGCGTCAGCCGCGCCGGCGGCGAACCGGCGTTCCTTCGCCCCGCATCTGCTCGAGCTGCGGCGGCTCGGCCTCGCGCAGCGGCTCGAGGGCCCGGCGCACCGCCTCGGGATCGCTCGTCAGGTCGTAGTTCCACTTGAAGTCGAAGCGCCCGGTCGCATCGGCCCGCAACGCCCGCTCGTAGTCGGCGTTCACGTCGTCGAGCACCTGCTCG
>WTGR01000629.1 GCA_011523485.1 Acidobacteriota bacterium | reverse complement strand
GTGGCGGAACCCCGCGTAGCACCGAGAGTGGCGTGTGACATGGCCATTCCCATAGAGAAGCAGTTCGTCGTCAACGCCGCCCGTCGGGAGGTGTGGGCCTTTCTCACCGATCCGTCCCGGGTGGCGGGTTGCCTGCCTGGCGCCTCGATCACCGGACAGGTCGACGAGCGGACCCACGCAGGCACGATCGCCGTCAAGGTGGGCCCGGTCTCGGCCCGCTACAAGGGCACGGTGCGCTTCGAGCGGCTGGACGAGGCGGCGGGCGTGGCGGAGATTGCCGCGGCCGGCCAGGACGTGCGCGGCAAGGGCGGCGCCGACATGCGCATGACGAGCCGGGTCGTCGAGCGCGGCCCCGCCGAGACCGAGGTGACGGTGTCGTCGGCGGTGAACATCACCGGCATCCTGGCGCAGTTCGGCCGCGGGTTGATCCAGGACGTCAGCGACCAGATGTTCCGGCAGTTCACCGACGCGATGCGGGCCGCGCTGGAGTCGGCGCCCGATGGGGCCGGCGCGGCCGGCGCGGCCGGCGGAAGCTCCGTAGAAGACCGCCCGACCGCAGACGGCCCGGCCGCGGCGAACCCCACCGAAGCGGCGGGCGAGACGCATCCGACCGCGGCTGGCCCGAACGCGCCGCGACCAACCGCGGATTCCCCCGGCGCCCGGCCCCCGGGCGCCGAGGCCGCGGGCCAGCAAGCTCCCGACAGCGCGGCTGCCGGCGCCGAGGCTTCCGACAGCGACGCAATCGACGCCGTTTCCCTGGGGGCCACGGCGGGGAAACGCGCCCTCGGTCGACTGGTGCGGCGTCCGGGCTTCTGGCTGGCCGTGGTCATCGTGGCTGCGGTCCTTTGGCTGATCGTGGATTAAGGAGCGCCCCAATGATTCCGTCGGCATTCGACTACCACGCACCGGGCACGCTCGACGAAGCGGTGGGGCTGCTCGAGCGTCTCGGGGACGAGGCCAAGGTGCTGTCCGGCGGCCAGAGCCTTCTGCCGCTGCTCAAGCTCCGCCTCGGAGACGCCGGCCACTTGGTGGACATCGGGCGCATTCCGGGACTCACCGGCATCGCGGAGGCGGGCGGCCTCCTGCGGATCGGCGGTGCCACCCGCGAGGCGGATCTGGAACGCTCGGATCTGATTCGCGAGAAGTACCCGATCCTGCTCGACACCGCCGTTGTCATCGCCGACCCGCTGGTGCGCAACCGCGCCACGGTGGGGGGCAACCTCGCGCACGGCGATCCGGCCAACGACCACCCGGCGACGATGCTCGCGCTCGAAGCGGAGGTCGTGGCGCGCGGTCCCGGGGGCGAGCGCACGATACCGATCACGCGCTTCTTCACCGGGCTGTTCACTACCGCGCTCGCGCCGGCGGAGATCCTCACCGAGATCAGGATTCCCGTGCCTCCGGCTCGCAGCGGCGGCGCCTACGTCAAGCTCGAGCGCAAGGTGGGCGACTACGCCACCGCCGCCACGGCGGCGCAGGTCACGCTCGGCGGGCAGGGCGAGATAGCGCGGATCGGGATCGGGCTGACCAACGCCGGACCGACGCCGATCAAGGCGACCGCGGCCGAGGAATATCTGCGGGGGCGGCAGCCGGACGCGGCGGCCATCGCCGAGGCGGCGCGGCTGGCCGCGGAAGCCACGTCGCCCAGCGCCGACCGGCGGGGGTCGGTGGAGTACAAGCGCGACATGGCGCGCGTGCTGACGAGTCGTGCGCTCGCCCGGGCGGTCGAGCGGGCGGGAGGGCAGTAGGCATGGCGACACACGACGTTCGGATCACCGTGAACGGGGAGGCGCAGGAAGCCGCGGTCGAATCGCGACTCCTGCTCGTGCACTGGCTCCGCGACGTGCTGCGCCTGACCGGGACGCATATCGGTTGCGACACGACGCACTGCGGCGCGTGCACCGTGCTGCTCGACGGCGAGCCCGTCAAGTCGTGCACGGTGCTCGCCGTGCAGGCGGACGGCCGCGACGTGCAGACGGTGGAGGGCCTGGAGCAGGACGGCGCCCTGCATCCGCTCCAGGAAGGGTTCCAGCAGGAGCACGGGCTGCAGTGCGGCTTCTGCACGCCGGGCATGCTGATGACCGGGCGCGCCCTGCTCGAGCGGAACACCGATCCGAGCGAAGCGGATATCCGGGAGGCGATCTCGGGCAACCTGTGCCGCTGCACCGGCTACGTGAACATCGTCAAGTCCATCGAGCACGCGGCCGCGAAGCTGCGGGAGTCTGCGCCATAGACGGGCAGACTTCCGGAGAGGGTTGGTTGGAGAGAAAGCGGAGCCGCGAGGCGACGTGTAGCGGGCGAGGAGTCTGAATCATGGCACCCCAGACGACGCCGGAAGTGTGCGGCATGGGCCACTCCATGAAGCGCAAGGAGGATCCGCGCTTCATCCGCGGCCAGGGCAACTACGTGGACG
>WTGR01000896.1 GCA_011523485.1 Acidobacteriota bacterium | reverse complement strand
TGTGGGAGGAGGGCCGGGCGCCGGCCTTCGTGCTGGAGGTCGCGTCGCCGAGCACGTGGCGGGAAGACGTCGGGCCGAAGCGGTCGGTCTACGCGCGTCTCGGCGTTCGCGAGTACTGGCAGTACGACCCGTTGGGAGCACATCTACCCGCGCGTCTGCAGGGAGAGCGGTGGACGCCGTCGGGCTACGTCCGTCAACCGGCGGCGACAGCGCTCGACGGTACGCTGACGCTGCGCAGCGAGACGCTGGGGCTGGAGCTGCGGGCGGCACCAGGACGGGAGATGCGCTTCCGGAACCCGGCGACCGGCGTCGATCTGCGCAGCCACGACGAGGAAGCCGAGGGCCGCTTGCAAGAGGCCGAGGGCCGCCGGAAGGAAGCCGCCGCCCGCCGGGTCGCGGAAACGCGGGTTGCAGCCGCGGAGACACGCGCTGTGGCCGCCGAAGCGCGGGTGATTGAACTGGAGGCGCTGCTTCGCAAGCATGTCGCGTCGCAGAGCGGGTCGAGAAACGGGCTGGACCGCTAGGGCTCGCGGAGCACGTTCATCGGATCGATCCGCGCGGCGCGGCGCGCCGGCAACCAGCAGGCGAGCAACGCGACGCCGAGGAGCACCGCGGTAACGGCCGCGAACGTCAGCGGGTCGGCCGGCGTGACGCCGAACAGGACGCTCTCGACGATGCGGCTGGCCGTGGCCGCGGCCAGCAAGCCGAGCACGACCCCGGCGGCGACCAGCGCGCCGCCCTGCCCCACCACCAGCCCGACGACCTGCCCGCGTCCGGCGCCGAGCGCCATGCGGACGCCGATCTCGCGCCGGCGTTGCGACACCGTGTAGCTGAGCACGCCGTAGAGGCCGAACGCCGCGAGCAGCAGCGCCACGCCCGCGAAGATCGAGGCGCACAAGGCGTAGAAGCGCGGTTGCGCGGCCGTTGCCGACAGGACCCTCTCGAGCGCCATTGCGTTGACCTGCGCCCCCGGGGACACGTCGGCGAGCGCCTCCTGCAGAAAGGGAACCACCGCGAGCGGATCGCCCGCGGTGCGTACGGCGACGACGGGCAGGCTGCCGAGCGAGGGCATCCCGTCCAGGTCGGGCTGGAGCATGGACAGGTAGACGTCACCCGCGTCGGCCGGTCCGAAGGACTCGCCACGGAAGGGCGACGTGACATCGGCAACAACGCCGATGACCTCCCACGGCCCGTTGCCGCTTCCGTCGCCGCCCGGCCCGTCGCGGCGGCCCCCGAAGCCCGGAAACGGGAACGCGGACACGAGGCGCTGCCCGACCGCCGGCTCGCCGCCGAACGCCGCCCGGGCGAACGACTCGCTGACCACGGCGACCCGCGGGCTGCCCGTCCTGTCGCGCTCCGTGAAGAACCGGCCGGACTGCAGGCGGAGCCGCACGACGTCGGCGTAGTCCGGGCTCACCTCCAGGATGCGCGCGTCCAGGCGCTCGCGCGGATCCCGCGCGCCAGCAGCAGCCCGGCCACGTTGGCGCACGCCATCAGCAGCACCAGCCCCGTCGCCGCGGCGAGCATCAGGAGCGCGGGCCGGAACGGCCGCCCCCGCTCCTCGCGCGGGGACATCACCCGCGTCTCGACGTCGAGGCGGTGGGCCGCGGGCGCTCGGACCCCCGTTCGAGGATCGTGCGCACCTCGGTTTCCGCCTGCGCCGGCGACACGCCGTCCCGCAGCCGTCCCACCCCGTGAACGCGATCATGATGACGAGGGAACCGTCGCCGATCGTTTCCGGTTCGTACGGCGGCACGACGAGCGGCGTCCAGATCTCCGTCCCGTAGAAAGAGGATTCGAAGCCGTCGGGGAGCACTCCCAACACGGTGTGCGGTTCGTCGTTCAACACGATCGGGGCGCCGATGACCTCCGGGTCGGATGCGAACCGCCTCGTCCAGGCTCGGTGGCTCAGCAGCACGACCCGGTGTGCGCCCTCGACCGCCTCCGCCTCCGTGAAGAGCCGGCCCAACTGCGGCGTCGCCCGCAGCAGCGGAAAGAGGGACGGCGTCACCGCCGTTCCGAACAGCGTGACCGGGCCGTCCGGGCCGTCCCACACGAAGGCGGACGGCGAGAAGGCGGCGAGCTCCTCGAACGACCGCGCCTCTTCCCACAGCCGCCGCAGCTCGTTGGTCTCCAGGATGGCCGGTCCCGGACTGCCCAACGGCGCCTGTCCCACGCTCACGATCGTCTCGGAATCCGGATACGGCAGCGGTCGCAGGAGGAGCCCGTTGACGATGCTGAAGGTCGCAGCGTTGGCGCCGATGCCGACGGCCAGGATGACTACCGCGGCCAGCGCGAAGCCGGGGCGTGCGGCAAGCTGCCGCCCGGCCTGCCGGAAATCACTGCTGTCCCACATTTTCAGTTCCACAGCACCATCTGCGGGCTCGGGGCACCCGGTGGCGCGGGAGGCATGAACAA
>WTGR01000858.1 GCA_011523485.1 Acidobacteriota bacterium | reverse complement strand
GCACTCGTCCATTGCGGGTGAAGAACTAGCGTTAGTAGACTACTTCGAATGTCAGCACAACTCAGAGAGGACGTTCGCAGGAAATCAAGTGATGCCTGAACAGACGCGCGGACGGCGTACTCGTAGACACCATAGAGTTGGACAAAGAGCAGGCCTCGACAGGTGGCTGCCGCCTCAAGCCGATCTCGTGGAAGGTCCGCGGCAAGCGCAGACAACAGCCGGCGGCCCTCCAGGATCCGGGTTGTGACTTCGTTCCTCGCAATGTCGAACATGAAACTACTTGCCCAGGAATCGGTCGCGACAGTATTCGATACGGCCAACGACCATCCTGCGGTTGTTTGTTGCGCCCGTAGTGAGTTTGCGAAGTTCTGGCGAGTCGATCCATCGTTCGGCGCCTGTGGTAAGAAGTGCCGTCCGTTCCGTGAGCGCCAGGGCGGCGCCGACGGCGACCGCTTCGTAAAGATTGATCGGCGTGACGGTCCGCCGAGTTCGACGGACTATGCCGCCAGGAAGTGCCGTCCGGAGTTGGTGAAACGTTCGGTGAAAAAGAGTCCGGTTCTTGGTGTAGTCGAACGTCTTGCTCGCGGCATCCATATATTCGTTCAAGAAATCTATTACACTGTGATCGAAATTCTTGTATCGGTGTGCAAATGCGAAGAAACGAAGGACGCACTCTTCACGCGTGCCATCGGTTTCTTGGCGCTTGGTTAGCTTTACCACATTGTGAAACTCAGGGGTATTCTGAGCCAAGTCCTCCAAGTACTGGTTGAAGCTGCCGCGGTAGATACAGCTGCGGATCTCCTGGTTAGTGAGCGCGATGCCTCCCGTGTTGAGGCGCTCGAACAGGTCGAAGCGTATGATAGTATCACTCTTGTCGCTCAAGGTGATTACCTTAATTGGGCGAGTACGGAACTGCAGCTTGACACTGTGCGGCAGGTCTTCGAAAGTTCGGCCATTGAGAGCAGGGAGTTTGCGCACACCCGTTACGGCAAGAGGCTCTGAAATATGCAACTGAGATCGAGCGGCTGGGGTTCCGGCAAACTGGACAAGAGTACTGAGCCGTTGGACACCGTCTACTAGTTCCCAGGTTCCGTCGCGGTTGGAAGCCATGAACAAACTTGGCACCGGAACGCCGAGGAAGACGGATTCGACTAACGTTGAACGGCGCAACTCATCCCACCGGAACTGGCGCTGGTAGGCAGGTGCGACATTGATATCGCCGTCTTCGATCATGGTAACAAGCTGCTGAACGGTGATATCGTAGGTGTCGAAGTCGACTTTGCGTCGCTGACTTTCGAGTTGCTGAACCAACGTGTCATTTGGCATGGCAGGTCCTTATGGGGCTTAGCAAGGGCGAAGCAAGGGAGTGTATCCGAAGCGGTCGATGCGCTTCCACGGACGATTGAAGCGGTCCGGGTTGTTTGGACAGTTTGAGGGCTTCGCTAAGGCGTATTCCGGTTGCGAAGCCACGCCTTCGTTCCCGATTGATCATGGCCAAGATGACGATGCGCTGTGGAAGTGTGGGAGTCTTGCGGCCCCAGCGCCGGCATGGTCGGCAGCGATCGCCCGCGAAACTTCCAAGGATCTGTGGGCGCCCGCCTGGCCCACCTTCGGATTCAGCGCGACGTCGGCCGAACGTCCATCGGCCCGGCATCTCCCCAGCGAGCCGCAGGGACTCGGTGACCGCTCTGATCATGCGGTGACCGCTTCTGCGGAAGACCGGCGGCGCGCCCGCCTCCTTGCGGAGGACGATTCCCGGCATGATGGACTCCGGCCGCAGCGTTCGGATGCTCACGCCGCACGCTCCTCTCCGTAGGCTTCGGCAGGTGTACGTCCCCCAAGAGCCGAGTGCGGCCGTGCAGGGCCGTAGAACGTCATCCACGCCGGGATCACCCGCTCGGCCGCGAGCAGGGGCGGTTGTGGTGGAACAAAGCTACTGCTTTACCTGGGGTGGAACGTACTCGGGCGGCAGCGCCGACCCCTCACCGAAGAAGAACTCCTCCATCTGGCGCGCCACCAGTTCCTGAGCCTCCTTCTGCCACGGCATCAGGCGGTACTCGTTGAGGATCATCTTCATCCGCTCTTCCCAGAGCTTCCACGCTTCCTGCGACACGCTGTCGTAGATGCGCCGTCCGAGATCGCCGGGCCACGGCGGCTCGTCGAGCCCCGGCATCTCCTTCTGCAACTTGACGCACCTGACGGTGCGTCCTCCGGGCGGCGTGTCGGCCATCGTCGTTCTCTTCCCCGTTCCCTGCCCGGCCGCTGTGCGGCGCAGGCTTCTAGTGTACCCGCTTCTGCGGCGCGGGCCCGGTCCAGATGGCGATGTCGTGTCCCCCGAGCTCGGCCGTCACGACGCGGGTGACGTCGACGCGGGCGTCGTTGAAGCAGGCGCCGTCGCCCAGGTCCGTCAGATCGTCGGC
>WTGR01000132.1 GCA_011523485.1 Acidobacteriota bacterium | reverse complement strand
GGTCATGTTCATCTTCCGCGAGGACATGTACGACGAGACGCCGGAGAACGAGAACGTCGCGGAGATCATCATCGGCAAGCAGCGCAACGGACCGACGGGCACGGTCCGTCTGGCCTTCCTGAAGCAGCAGACCCGCTTCGAGAACCTGAGCTCCGACTATCGGTAGCCGGGCCCTGACGACCCGCCGTGGTACGCCCAACCCATGCCGTCGTCGACCTCGACGGCCTGATCGCCAACTACCGGGCGATCCGCGGCCTGCTGGCCGGCGGCGCGGGCGGCCCGCCGCCGCGCATCGTCGCGGTCATCAAGGCCAACGCCTACGGCCACGGGGCGGCGCGCGTGGCGCTCGCGCTCGAGGGGGAGGCGCGGGGCCGGTCCGTTCCGCCGCCGATGCTCGCCTGCGCCGACATCGAGGAAGGAGTCGACCTGCGCGCCGCCGGGGTGCGGGCGCCCATCCTGGTGTTCGGCGCGCTGAGCGTCAGCGATCTCGACGGCGTGTTCGCGCACGGCCTGACGCCGACGGTCTCGTCGCCGGCGGCGGGGCGGGCGCTGGAGCAGGCCGCGGCGGCGCGCGGCGTGCGTCTGGGCGTGCACCTGAAGATAGACACGGGGATGAACCGGTTCGGTTTCCGCCACGACAACCTGGCGGCGACCCTGCCGGCCGTGCTGCGGGCGCCGCACCTGGCGGTGGAGGCTGTCTATACGCACTTCGCGACCGCGGAAGACGGCGAGCACCCGCTGTTCGAGCGCCAGCGGACGCGCTTCGAGGCGGTCCGCGCGGCGGCGCCCGCGCTCGGCCTCGCCGGCGTCTGGTGGCACGCCGCCAACAGCGCCGCGCTGCTGCGGGACCGGCGGACCTGGTACGACGCGGTGCGGCCCGGCCTGCTGCTGTACGGCATCGCGCCGCCGCCGCTGGCGCCCGACCTGCGCCTGCGGCCGGTGATGTCGCTGCGGAGCCGCGTGGTGGCGGTCAAGGGCATGCGTCCGGGCGAGTCGGCCGGCTACGGCGCCCGCTTCGTCGCGGACAGGGCGTTGCGGGTGGCGCTGATCCCGGCCGGTTACGCGGACGGTCTCGACCTGCGGCTCGCCGGGCGGGGCGCGCTGCTGGTCGGCGGCGTGCGGGCGCCGGTGGTGGCGGTCTCGATGGACTCGCTGGTCGTCGACGTCACCGCCGTCGAGGCGGGGCCCGGCGACGAGGTCGTCCTGCTCGGCGCACA
This sequence comes from Acidobacteriota bacterium, assembly GCA_011523485.1. The sequence continues at coordinate 1,207 of WTGR01000132.1, read as the reverse complement.
GGGCGCGGACGCCATCGGCGCCCGGGAGGTGGCAGGCGCGATAGGCACGGTGCCGCACGAGATCCTGTGCCGCATCGGGGCGCGGATCGAGCGGACCTATAATCCCTGACTCATTCCCCGAACGATGCCCAGAGCGAAGGCCGAGGCGCGGACGGTGTTCGTCTGCCAGACGTGCGGCGGCCGGTCGCGGAAGTGGACCGGGCAGTGCCCGGACTGCGGGGAATGGAACACCCTGGTCGAGGAGCCGGAGGCGGCGGCGCCGGCCGCCGGGGACGACGCCCGCTACGGGGGGCTCGCGGGGCCGGCCGAGGTGCGCCGCTACAGCGAGATCGACGTCGAGAACGCCGCGCGCGTGCCGAGCGGGTTCGGGGAGTTCGACCGCGTGCTCGGGGGCGGCATCGTGCCCGGCTCGATGGTGCTGGTGGGCGGCGAGCCGGGCATCGGGAAATCGACGCTGCTGCTGCAGGTGGCGGCGCGGATCGCGGCCGCGGCCGGTCCCGTGCTGTACGCGTCGGGCGAGGAGTCCGAGCAGCAGGTGAAGGAGCGCGGGCAGCGCCTCGACGTCGGCGACGCCGATCTGTACCTGCTGGCGGAGACCTGCCTCGAGCGGCTGCTCGAAGCCGTCGACCGGGTGCGGCCGAGGCTGCTGGTGGTCGATTCGATCCAGACGATCTACTCGCTGAACCTGGCGTCGGCGCCGGGCAGCGTGGGGCAGGTGCGCGAGGCGGCGACGCACCTGCTGTTCGGCGCCAAGCGGCGCAACCTGCCGACGATCCTCGTCGGCCACGTCACCAAGGACGGGAGCCTCGCCGGACCGAAGGTGCTGGAGCACGTGGTCGACACGGTGCTGTACTTCGAGGGCGAGCGGCACCATTCGCACCGCGTGGTGCGGGCGGTGAAGAACCGTTTCGGAGCGGTCAGCGAGCTGGGCGTGTTCGAGATGACCGGCGCGGGGCTGGTGGCGGTTTCGAATCCGTCCCGCCTGTTCCTTTCCGACCGCGCGGCCGGGGTGCCGGGATCGGTCGTGCTGTGCTCGCTGGAGGGCACGCGGCCCATTCTGGTCGAGGTGCAGGCGCTGGTCAGCACCGGCGCGTACGGGACGGCGCGGCGAATGGCGAGCGGCATCGACCACAACCGCCTGTCGCTGCTCCTGGCCGTGCTCGAGAAGCGCGCGGGGCTGGGGCTGGCCGGCGAGGACGTGTTCGTC
>WTGR01000771.1 GCA_011523485.1 Acidobacteriota bacterium | reverse complement strand
TCCTCGGCGCCGGCCTGGGAAGTGGTCTCGCGCCGCTGCTCCAGGCGCAGTTCTCGGGCGCCGGCGGCGTGGACCTCGTCACGCTCGCGGGGGCGGCGGCGTGCCTCGCGCTGGTCGCGTCCGTCGCCATCGGCGTGCCCGCCGCGCGTGCGCTCAAGATCGATCCGGCCGAAGTCCTGCGCGCCGTGGAGTAGGAGAGCTCGCATCGCTGGCGAGGCTGGTGGCAGTCGAGACGTTTTCCGGCGATCTGGAGCTCACCGACGTGCGCAGCGACAACGATCTGACCGCCGGGACCGTCAGCGGGCGTATCGATATCGAGGAGGTCCGGGCGCCGCAGTCTGCAGGTGAAATCCTCCTGGATCCATTGACATTCGATAGGTCCTGCGGTTAGTCTTGTCGGAAATCGATAGGGATACCAGGAGACACGCCGATGTCCCGGACCGACCTCATGCGCGGCACGCTCGACCTGCTGATTCTCCGGGCGCTCACGACGGGGCCGGACCACGGCCTCGGGATCGCGCGCCGGGTCGAGCAGATCACCCAGGGGGCGTTCCGCGTCAACCCCGGCTCGCTCTTTCCGGCCCTGCACCGCCTCGCGCAGAAGGGCTGGCTGACGGCCGAGTGGGGGCGCTCGGAGACCAACCGGAAGGCGAAGTACTACGAGTTGACGCCGGACGGCCGGCATCAGTTGGAAGCCGAGGCGCGCAACTGGAAGCGCATCTCGGTGGCCATCGACCTGGCGTTGGAGACCGCGTAGAAGGCCGAGCCGGCGAGGTGGCCGTGCCGCGCTCCTACCGTGCCACGTAGGTGCTGCGGGCCAGCACGGTCCCGTCCACGTCGGCCACGTCGACCTCGATGGAATACTCGCCCGGCTCGACGTTCGGCCGTTCGGTGAAGAGCACGTAGCGGCCGGCGATGGCGTTGGCCACCCTGTCCATCGCGCGCCGCGGCGGGCGCAGGTACGTGCGGGCGTAGAACCCGCCCGTGTCCTCGGCCACCATCTGCAGCCCATGCTCGAAGGTGTGATAGTCGGCCTGCGTGACGTCGAGCGTGAAGACCGAGGCGCGCGCCGCCTCCAGGGCCGCCCGCGCCTCATGGTAGCGGTCGTCGATCCGCGACCCCACCATCCCGAGCACCACCCGTAGATCGCCGAAGCCGTAGCCGATCAGCACGACCGACTTGGCGCCGGGCAACGGCTCGAGCGCCTCCCCGAGCTCGCGCAGCGCTTCCTGGATCTCCCAGGTGCGCCGCCCCTCCTCCTGGCTGAGGGTGGCCAGCAGCGACGGCTCGCCTACCGGCTCCAGGACGGGCGGCCGGCCGAACATGATCTCTTCGGCCAGCACCGCCTCGACGCGGTCGAGATCGTCGGTGAAGTCGACCCAGATCTTCAGGTGGGAGTCGAACGACACGACGGCAACCCGATCCGCAGGGGTGATCCCCGCGAGCAGCCGCTCGCTGAACATCAGGAGGCGCAGGAGTCCCAGCGCGCGGCTGTGCACCAGGCTCTTCTGCACGACGAAGACGATCAACTGGCCGCGATGCTCCGGCTCGAGAAAGCCCGCAATCTCCGTCGAGTCGAGGGGCCCGTCCGCGGCTGCACCGTCACCCGCGCCGTGCTCCATATCGTCTCCGACCCAGAACGCGGACTCGACGCGGACCGGCTCGCCGTCTATGCGAACCTCGAAATCGTCAGGTTCCAACCCCCGGATCGGCCGGCCGTCGTCGTCGACGACCCGCACGTCGACAATGACCCGCGCGACATCGACACGTTCGACGATGGGCTGCGGCTGCGCCGCGCTCTCGCCCCCCGCGAGGGACCAGAGCGCGGCGAGAGCCAACGTCCGCCTACGGCACGCGGACATCCGGAGCCACCTGCAGCACGAGCTGCGACGGGTGCAGGTCGTCGTGCAGCACCCGTTGGGTGGCCTGCACGGGCTCGGCGCCCTCCCCGAAGACGGTCGCGGTGTTCAGGTTGCGGTCGAAGTGCGGGAAGTTGGACGAGCTGATCTCCAGACGGATGCGGTGCCCCCTGCGGAACACGGTGGCCGTGTAACCCATGTCGATCGTGTAGTCGTGCACGGCGCCCGGCGTGAGCCACGACTCCAGGTAGTCGGAGTTGCGGAACCGGCCCCGGACGATGCCCTCGGACACGTTGTGCGCATAGCCGTCGAGGTGCACGTCCACCAGCTTGGCCGTGAAGTCCGTGTCGCGGGCCGACGAGGCCGCCCACAGCTCCACCTGCACCGGGCCGATCACGGTCAGGTCCTCCTCCAGCGGCTCGGTGGTGTAGACGAGCACGTCGCCGCGCCGCTCCACGCCGCGCTGATCGAACGCCCCGGAGGCCAGCATGTCGTTGCGGCAGCACATGTTCCCGCCGACGGTGGGCACCGGCTCGCGCGGGTCGTAGACGTAGGCGTCCGGCTCCC
>WTGR01000224.1 GCA_011523485.1 Acidobacteriota bacterium | reverse complement strand
GGCCAGCAATCCCATCAGCGCACCCGATTCAGCTTCTCGCGCATCGCCAGGAACCGGAACAGTCCGTGGTCCATCGGCTGCGCGGTGTTGAAGAAGGCGTAGTCGATCTTGTTCTCGGCGCAGAGCTTCGTCAGCCGCTCGATGTGCTCGGCGATCAGCGCGCGGTACTGCTCGCGCAGCTTCTCGGGCACCACCGGCATCCGCTGGCCGGTCTCGATATCCCGGAAGTTGCCCGCCTCGGCGTACGGAAAGTCGACCTCGGCCGGATCGAGCACGTGGAACACGATCAGGTCGTTGCCGCCGTAGCTGAGCGGCTTCAGCCGGTTGACGATGGTCTCCGGCTCGTCGTAGAGGTCCGAGATCAGCAGCAGGATGCCCCGCCGCTTGAAGAACTCGGTCATGCGGAACAACGGCTTCTCGAACGATCCGGGCCGCCCCGCCTCGATGCGGTCGAGCGTGTGCAGGACGACGTCGAGGTGCTTCGCCGAGGGCGGCACGCGGAGCACGATGTCGTCGTCGAAGGTCACGATGCCGACCCGGTCGCGCTGCGTGGTGGCGAAGTAGGTGAGGCACCCGGCCAGGTAGCGCCCGTAGTCCAGCTTGGAGATCCCGCGGCTGGTGAAGCTCATCGAGCGCGAGACGTCGAACAGCACCGAGAAGTTGGCGTTCGTGTCCGCCTCGAACTGCTTGACGTAGAAGCGGTCCGTACGGGCGAACACCCGCCAGTCGATGAACCGGATGTCGTCCCCCGGCATGTAGCCGCGGTGCTCGGCGAAGTCCACCGACACGCCGAGGTAGGGCGCCTTGTGCAGGCCGTTGATGAAGCCGTCGACGACGTTGCGCGCCAGCAGCTTCAGGTTCCCGATGCGCCCGAGAACCTGCGGATCGACGAACCGCGCGCCGGGCGTGGACGAGGGCGGGTCGGCGGCCACGCTACATCTGCGACGCCGGGACCGGCACCGCCTCCACCAGTTGATCGACGATCTGATCGGACGTGATGCCCTCGGACTCGGCGTGGAAGTTCAGCAGCACGCGGTGCCGCAGCACCGGCCGCGAGAGCGCCCGGATGTCGTCGAAGTTGACGTGATAGCGGCCCTGGGTGAGCGCCCGCGCCTTGCTGCCCAGCACCAGGTACTGCGCCGCGCGCACGCTCGCGCCGTACTGCACCCACTTCTTGACGAAGTCCGGCCCGTCGCCGTCCTTCTCGTTCCGCCGGCTCGTCCGGACCAGCTCCAGCGTGTAGCGCATCACCGCCTCGGACACCGGCACCTTGCGCACCAGCTCCTGGAACGCCACGAGGTCGTCGCCGGTCACCGCATGCCGGTAGTCCGGGTTGTTCGTGATCGTCGTCGTGCGCACGACCTCGAGTTCCTCGTGCTCCGGCGGGTGCTCGATGACGATGTGGAACATGAACCGGTCGAGCTGCGCCTCCGGCAGCGGATAGGTCCCTTCGAGCTCGATCGGGTTCTGGGTCGCGAAGACGAAGAACGGCTCGTCGAGCTGGTAGGTCCGTCCCTGCACGGTCACGCGGTGCTCCTGCATCGCCTCGAGCAGCGCCGACTGCGTCTTGGGCGGCGTCCGGTTGATCTCGTCCGCGAGCAGGATGTTGGTGAACACCGGACCCGGCGCGAACACCATCTTGCGCCCGCCCGTCTCCGGATCGTCCTGGATGATGTCGGTCCCGGTGATGTCCGAGGGCATCAGGTCGGGGGTGAACTGGATCCGGGCGAACTTCAGGTCGAGGACCTGCGCCATCGTCTGGATCAGCAGCGTCTTGGCGAGCCCCGGGACGCCCACGATGAGGCTGTTGCCGCCGACGAACAGGGTCAGCAGCACCTGCTCGATGATTTCGTCCTGGCCGATGATCTTCTTGTGCAGCTCCGACAGGATCTGCTCGCGCCCGGCCTTGAGCTTGTCGGCCAGCGCGATGTCGTCGGGGGATTCGAGATCGGCCGGCCCCACCGCGACGATGGCGGGCGCTCCGTCGCCGGCCTGCTCCGCCGCCGCTGCTTCCGCGCCCGCCGCGACGTCCTCGGCCGCCGACGCGTCGTCCGCCGTCCGGACCGCGCCTGTCGCTTCCGTCGCCTCAATCGCTTCCGTTCCGTCGCCGGTCGGTTCCACCACGTCGGTCGGCTCGGTGGCCGGGGTGTCTGGCTCCACGAAGGTCTCCTCGCGTCTGTGATTCCGGGCCTGTCAGCCCAACGCTACCACGCCTGCGCCTCGACGCGCCGCAGGATCCGCTACGCCCTGATCGGCGGTCCTTGCTGCCGCACCGGCGCAACTGCCTGATGGTGGTCGATTGCGCAACGGGAGTCAATCGTCGTTCGCCGGGATCGGCAAGCGGCTCGACGACACCAACGCCCGGAACCCACCACGGAACCCACCCAGGAACCCACCCCGCCCCGTTCACCGACGGGTCGGGGTGGGTTC
>WTGR01000603.1 GCA_011523485.1 Acidobacteriota bacterium | reverse complement strand
TCGCAGCCTTTGCGAGCCCTGCACTATCAGTGCGTCCGGTGTAGACCCCAGACCGGGCCACTTTCCTGGCGATTCCTGCAAGGGACGAGGCCGTTTCGGGCGAGAACTCTACCGCGTTCCTGGCAGCGGCGAGACCGTTCGGCGAGGGTAACTTATCGACTCGGGAGGCGGGACGGGCGACGGGGCCTGTCACAAATCGCGACCAGGCAGCGAGTTGCCTACACCCGGCGGGAACACGATCCGTGTTCGGCCCCACGGGGACCCCTCCAACCTATTGATAATTAACCGGAACCGGCGGGTTGCGGCGTATTCCGCCCTGGTCGCGATTCGTGACGACTTTTCCCGGCACGCGAGAGCTACGCTCGGCTACGAACCATCGTACCCGGTCGCAGCCCAGCGCAGGTCTTCGCAGCCTTTGCGAGCCCTGCACTATCAGTGCGTCCGGTGTAGACCCCAGACCGCTCCAGCGGTAGGAGCGGTCAGATCGTGCAGCATTAGCGATGGGAGAATCTTCGCCGGCGAGCGCGGCGGTTCGGAGCCACCGCGGCGATTGAGTGGCGGGCGGTGGCGACACGATGCATGGACGAAGTGTCCAGCGAGGTGATGGGCGCGGTGACGGCGGCTGCGACGGGAGCGCCGTCTCGAACCTCGCCGCGAGAGCCGGGGATCGCACGGCCGGCATCGCGCGACGGCATCGGCCAACGGCGATGCGCGAGCCGGATCGCGAGCGCGGCGCGAAGCGCGCGCGAGGATGCCGGTGTCGCATTAGCGGCGTGCGCGCGAAGATCAACGGGCCGCGCCGCCACCGCCGTTGCCGGGGATGAGGACGCGGCCCGCGATGCGCTGCGGCCTATGCGGCTCGCATCACCGGTATGCCGAGCTGGCGTGCGCGGTCGACGAGGTTCTCGGTGATGCCGCTTCCGGGGAATGCGATGACGCCCTTGGGCAGGAGGTTGAGGAGTTCCTCGTTGCGGCGGAACGGAGCGGCGCGTCCGTGGCGCTGCCAGTCGGGCTTGCAGACGACCTGGTGGACGCCGTTGCGCTCGGCCCAGCGGGCGGCGATGCGCTCGACGCCGGGGCCGCCGCCGTGCGCCAGGATGATGTCGGCGTACTTCGCCTTCGCCTTGTCGAGGTGGCCGATCACCGCGGCCGGGTCGGCGACGTCCTTGCCGCCGGCGATGGCGACCAGGGTTCCCTCGGGCAGGTGCGCCCTGGTCTCGCGGTCCTTCCTCGCCCGCATGAAGTCGCGCGCGTCGATGCTGGCCGAGGTCAGCGCGCCGGTCTGCGACACGTTCGAGCCGTGCCTCGGGCGCCAGGTTTCGCCGGTGGCGGCGCGGTAGTGCTCGGCCACGGTGTCGCGCATGATCTCGAATGCGTCGCGGCGGTCGCCGAGGTTGCGCGCGCGATCCGTCACCAGCTCCAGCTCGCGGGACTTGACCTCGGAGCCGTCCTGCGCGGATTGCAGGTCGCGCAGCTCGGGGGTGAGCTTGTCGACGCTGCGGTCGAGGCGGCGGACCTGCGCGTCGAAGGCGTTGACGATGCCCCAGAGCAGGCTCTCGCGCTCGTCGGCGATCTGGAACCCGTCGGGCGCGACGCCCTCGGCGATGATGCGGAACGCCTCGCCCAGCGCGTCGGTGGCGTCGTCGCGATCCCAGACTTCGCGGGGGTCGAACTCGCCGCGCTCAGGCGTTGCGCCGAACAGGGCGGCGTTTTCGCAGATGGTCGCGGTTGCGGACTGCGCTTCGGTCTCGATGGTGTGGGTGTTGTCGATGACGGTCATGACGATCTCCTTACGATCGGTTGCACGTCCGGGGCCGATCCCCGTCGTGATGTCCTGTTGGGAGCCGCGCGCGCAGCGGAAGCACCTGGGCTTAGAAGCTCTTGGGGCGGAGTGGTGCGGAAAGTCGCCGAGTGGTGCGGAAGATCGCCCTGCGATCTTCACGGTCGGCGGCTTTCACGGTCCGCCCCTAGAGCTTCTTGGGCCAGGCCGCAGGGAGCGGAGCGACCGGAGGACCCGCAGGGTTGCTATAGCGAGCACGTGGATCACAATGGGACTTCACGACGAAGCGGATATCTCTGCACCTGCACTGCCCCCTTGGGCCTATCGGCCCGCACGGCGCCGCCGATATTCGACGGGCATCGCGGCCTTGAGCGCCAGCGATGCAGCGCAGCCGCCGGGCGCTCATCGGAACGGATGGGACAGCAGCCGCTGCTCGGCGACCTCGCGGATGCGGGCGCGGTCGTGCACGGCGGCCCAGCCTCGGGGGTCGTCCTCCAGCAGCACGAGGTAGACGCGCCGTCCCGGATGGAGGATGTCGTCGTGGGCATGGACGTCGCCCACATGGTCGCCGTCGGCGTCGTGGATGCGCGACTCCGTCGGGGTCACGCGCCTGAAGGTGATCTCTCTCATGACGGGCTCCGGTTCGACTGCAA
>WTGR01000849.1 GCA_011523485.1 Acidobacteriota bacterium | reverse complement strand
CGCGCTGGGAATGATCCCGCCCCGCCGCGTCGACGAACTGGTTCGCCACGCGGCGCTGCGGCGCCCGGGCGCGCACCAGGTCGTGCAGGATGGCGTTGCCCCGGCCGTCGCGCGCGTTCGGGTCGGCGCCCGCGTCCAGCAGCATCGCCGCCGCCGTGTAGTGGCCGATGGTCACGGCCAAGCTCAGCAGACTGCCCGTAGCGGGCTCCCGGCCCGCGGCCCGCGCGGCGGGGTCGGGTATGCGCGCGTTCACCTCGGCGCCCGCCGCAATGAGCAGGCGCAGCGCATCGCGGGCGTCCTGCCGCACCGCGAACATCAGCGCCGTGAAGCCGCCCGTCGAGGACGCGTCGACGGCGGCGCCGGTCTCGAGCAGCAGGCCCATGACCGGGACGTGATTCTCGGCGGCCGCCCACATCAGGGGGGTCTGTCCCCGCCAGGCATCCACGGCGTCGATGTCGGCCCCGCGGGCAAGCAGCGCCCGGACCGCGGCGACGCTTCCGGTGCGCGCGCAGGTCAGGATGGGAGGCTCCCCGGTCGGCGCCAGATGCGGGTCGGCACCCGCGTCCAGCAGATGCGCCACCACGGCCGGACTGGCGTTGGCGCAGGCAAGCGCGAGCGGGGTGGATCCGTTCCGGTTGACCGCGTCGGGATCCGCGCCGGCATCGACCAGCAGGGCTGCCAACTCGGCATCGTCCCCGTAAGCGGCCCAGTGCAAAGCGGTAGTGCCGTCCACCTGCGCGGCGTCTGCGTCTACGCCGTCCTCCTGCAGCAGGCGCGCGACCGCGGCGCGATCACCTGCACGCGCCAGCTCAGGCAGCCGGGAATCGGGCTCGTTGCCCTGGAGCCCGGCGCTGGCGACCAGCAAGAGCACGAGCAGTGACGCGAGCTTTCGTCGGTTCCGCATGGCATCGCCCCGTCACGATTCCCGGTCGACGGCCAACCGCGTTGCCCTGATCGACCGCCGCACACCGCCGGCATGTAGAAGTGCAGCATCGTACACGAGCGAGGTCACCCCATCAATCTTCGCCGCCTGCCCAATAGCTTGAAAAATTCGGAGTCAGACTCCGAGTTTTCGAGATAAAGCGGATGCCGGCACCAACGACTCTAGCGTCCCGCCCCCTGCACGCGGCGCTTGATTTCCGGGTCGACGCGGGTGCCGTACAGGGTGATGCCCGACAGGCGCGAGAAGTAGTCGTAGGCCACGGCCGAAACCGCCTCCACCACCGCGCCGCCGTTGCCCCCGTAGTTGGACATCACCGAGATCACGTAGGGGCGGTCGGGCACATCCACCAGCCCCCAGACGGTCGCCACCCCGGTGATGCCGCCGGGCTTGAAGGCAATCGGCACCTGCCTCGGAACCGGCGTCCGTATGGGTCCGCCCTTGTAGATTTCGAGGATCTCCCGCACGCGCGCGCAGCCGGTCTTGCTCATCGGCAGATCGCAACTCGCGATGCGCTCCATGATCAGCGCCGCATCGCGGGGCGTCGACAGGTTCTCGTCGCCGCGCACGGACGCCTCCGGCCGCTGCATCTTGCGCGCCAGCCGCGTGCGGCCGGCCCCGAGCGACGCCGAGAGCGCGTTGACCGCGTCCATCCCCAGCACGTCGATGAGCACGTTGGTGGACGTGTTGTCCGAGTAGACGATCATGTAGATCGCGTGGTCCTCCAGGGAGAGGGATGACCCGCCGTCGGTGAGATGGCGCAGCACGCCGCTACCCCCGGTCCGCACCTCGTCGGTGACGTCGACGCGGCGGCGCAACAGGCCCGGCTCCGACTCGGCCCTCCGGAAGAGCTCCAGCAGCATCGGGACCTTGATGGTGCTGGCCTGCGGGAACAACAGCTCGTCGTTCACCCCGAAGCGGTCGCCGCTGGTCAGATCGACAAGATGCACGCCGGCGACGCCCTCGTACTCGTCGACGATGCGCTCCAGCTCCGCCTGGAGCTTGCCGTGCAGGATCTCGAGGTGCTTCTCCTGGGCCGCCGGCGGAGCCGCAAGCCACAGCAACAACGCGGATACCGCGAGAGGGAAACACACCGTGCGGGTCGACGCCATGCACTGCAACGTCATCTCGATGCCTCCTGCCTGTCTACCCGCTCGCGCGGGTTCTTCGGTACATCGTCGTCCCCTCGCCGCCGGGTGGCTCCAGAGTGCCGCATCGTACACGAGGAGATCGGCCTCATCAACGGCGGTGGCGTCATCGACCAGTCCCTCCGAGGCGAAGCAACGCGCTTCCTTTGATGACATAGGGCATACAATCAGCTACGCGTATCTCGTCCCGTTCGTCGAATCGGAAGCGGAGGTGTTTCTCAAGACCATCATCCCGAGTCGAGCGGCCACGAAGCGATACCTGGGAGAGTCATGATGGCGCAACTGAGCAAGGAGGAACGGGAAATCGTCAAGGCCTTCGAGGCGGGTACGCTGCAGTCCCCGCCG
>WTGR01000818.1 GCA_011523485.1 Acidobacteriota bacterium | reverse complement strand
CGGCCGGGAAGCGGTACTTGGACAGCGTCTCGACCTCCATCGCGGTGTAGCCGAACCCGCCGTCGCCGGTGATGCCGATCACCGGGTGGCCCTCGAAGCCCGCCTGCGCCCCGACGCCGTGGCGGACGGCCGCCGCGACGCCGACGGTGTAGCCGATGTCCGGGCCGATCGCCCCGTACTGGTACGCGCCGTTGATGATCTGCGCCGGCCGGTGCGCGCGCAGGTAGCGCCGCGTGTAGCGCGCGATGCCGTAGCCGCCCTGCAGGATCGTGGTGCGGTCCGCCGGCAGGTCGCCGTGGTGCAGGAAGTCGGCCAGCTCCTTGCCGATGACCGCCGGATGCACCGCGTCGGTGTACCCCAGCCCGGTCCGGTAGTACTCCTCGTTTTCCGCCTCGAACGCCTCGCGGGCCGCGGCCACCTCGGCCACCCACGCTTCCCGCCGCTGGCGCGGCATCGCGTCGGCCAGGGCCTCGAGGGCGGCGCGCTCGTCGCTGACGATGCCGACGTCGATGGGAAGATTGCGCCCGATGTCCTCCGCGCCCGGATCGATGCGGATGTAGCGCGCGTCGGGCCCGAAGGCGAACTCGCCGAGCGTCGGCATGCAGTACTGGCCGACGAGCAGGACGACGTCCGCGCTCATCAACGCCATCGGCGCCGCGTCGGCCGACAGTTCGTGATCGGCCGGGAACTGGCCCTTCATCGCGCCGGACTCGACCACCGGAATGTGCGCGCGCTCGGCCAGCTTCCGGAGCGCGTCCCACGCCTTGCTGTAGAGGACGCCGTTGCTCGACACGATGACCGGCCGCTCGGCGCTGCGCAGCAACTCGACCGCCCGGTCGATCGCCTGCGGGTCGGGATGGGGCCTGGCGTCGGTGCGGTACTTGGTCTTGTCGTAGAAGTACTCGACGTCGATCGGATCGGTGAACCGGGCGCGGGCGATCTCGGCCGGGAAGTCGAGGTGCACCGGCTTGGGCACGCCGCTCCGCAGTTGCCGGAACGCGTAGCCGGCGTACTCCCAGGTGCGGGCGGGCGTTATGAGCCGCTTGCCGTACTTCTTGATGCCCTCGGTCAGCGGCTGCTGGTTCTGGTCCTGGATGCCCTGCTCGGTGTCCTCGGCGAAGATGGTCTTGTTGCTGGCGAGCACGAGAATCGGGGAGCGGGCCGAGTTGGCGGCCGAGATGGCGCAGATCATGTCGGTGAAGCCCGGTCCCTCGGTCCCGGACGTCGCCGCCACCTCGCCGGTGGCGCGGCAGAAAGCGTCGGCCGCGTGGCACAGCGAGCCCTCGTGGCGGCCCGAGTAGGTCGGGATGCCCATGTCGCCGATGGCGTGCACCACGTCGTAGTTGCCCGGGCAGCAGAACAGCGCCTTGACCCCCTCTTCCTTGCAGGCGCGCGCGAACACCTGCGCGCCCGACATCGGGAAGTCGATCTCCGGCAACGGGGCCGCCTTCGCCTTCTCGAACTCGCTCGGAATGGTGATCGGCTTGACGTCCTCCTCGGCCGCGCGCGCGACACGGCCCGTGCCGAGAGCGGCCGCCGTCGCGCCTGCACCGCCCAGAACCGCCTGGCGCATGAACGCCCGCCGTGACTCCGTCGCCTTGCCGCCGGACCGCTTCGCGTTCCGCGTCTTCGCTTTCATGAGATCCTCCACACGCGCCCTGGGCGCCGCCGTACTCGCGCCGTTCTCTCGGTGACTGGGCGATGCGTCGTGGTGGCGACGCCCGCGCGAACGCATGCTAATCGTGCGCCCGCAAAGGTGTCAACGCGCGCGGCAAACCGGTCGTCAACGCAACACGGCAACCCGGCAGGAGGCGCGTCACTCGGCGGAGGCGAACAGGAGCCGCGTGTCCCGGGCGCACCGTGCGCCGACGTTGCTCGTATGCCCGTCCGCTGAGAAGGGCAGGCGGACGGAGAGTCGCAGCACGTTCGGGAAGTTGAGCCACGACGCGCCGCGCATCACGCGCAGATAGCCGGTCTCGGCCGGCTGCGGATCGCTCAACGGCCCGTCCGGATAGCGGACGGTGATCCAACCGTTCACCCACTCCCAGACGTTGCCGGTCATGTCGTGGAGTCCGAAGTCGTTGGAGGGAAACGATCCCACCGGCGCCGTGTTCAACCAGGCGTCGGCGCCGCCGGTGGCGCCGCTGCAGCACTGCACGGTACCGAAATTGGCGTAGTCGCGCGTCAGGTCGTCGCCCCACCAGTAGAGGCGCCCGTCATGCCCGGCCCGCGCCGCATACTCCCACTCCCACTCGGTGGGCAGGCGCGCGCCGGCCCAACCGCAGAACGCCTCGGCGTCGTGCCAGGTCATGTGGACTGCCGGGTGATCGGGGGCCTGCGGATAGTCGGGGACCGCCGGCCGTGCGTAGCCGGTCGCCGCGACGAACGCGGCGTACTGGCCGACGGTCACCTCCGTCGCCATCAGGTCGAACGTCG
>WTGR01000744.1 GCA_011523485.1 Acidobacteriota bacterium | reverse complement strand
GTCCGGTTCCGGGCCACGGATCGCCTTCGGGCGCCGGCCCGTTCGGGGCGCCCATCGCCCGGGCGATCGAGGTCAGCGTGTTGCCGAGCCACACCTCGTCATCGGTTTGCGCGAGGTTGACGGTCTGCCCGCCCATCGTCACCTGCGCGCCCGAGAGCGGGCTCGCAAGCCGGTCGGAGACCGCCTCGGTCACATGGCCCGCCACCGTGCGCCCGAAGCGCGAGAGCCACATCTTCTGCAGCGGGTCCGCGTTGGTGATCGTGCCCACCGCCTCGCCGTCGGCGATCGCCGCCCCCTGCGCGTTCCGGAGCCGCAAGGTGAAGGTCTCGCTGCCCTCGTCGAGCACGTCGTCGAGGATGGGCACGCTCACGGTCTTCTCCAGCTCGCCCTGGGCGAAGCTCAGCGTGCCCCGGGTCGCCGTGTAGTCCTCGCCCGCCACCGCCGTGCCGTCGGCGGTCGCGTAGTCGACCGTGACGGTCTGCGACGCCGCGCGGCCCAGGCTCACCACGAACTCGATCGCCTCGTCTTCGCCCTCGTGCGCCTCCGCGTCCGCCACCGAGAGCGTCACCGGCCCCCGCACCGTCGCCGTCACCGTCTCCGAGAGCATCCGCCCGTCCGGCGTGCAGATCGCGCCCACGGCCGCGCAGTCCGTCGTCGCCGGCAGCATGATCGTCACGTCCTTCCAGGAGGACGGCCGCACCGAGATCGTCCAGCGCTGGTTCTGCCCCCGCGCGACGCGCTGCGCCTTCCGCACCCGGCCCTCGGTCACCTGGAACGCATGGTCCCTCAGGATCCGGTAGTCGAACCGGCCGGGGAAGTTCTCGCTGAAGCGCAGCTCGAAGCTGAACAGCCGCTTCCCGTTGTGCTCCGCCGGGAGCCCCACGAACTCGGCCGTCAGCGGCGGCAGCGGCGGCAGCACCGCCGCGCTCGCCGCGCTCACCAGCGCCTCCGCGTTGCCCGCGTCGTCGGTGAAGGTCACGCGCACCCTGACCGTGCGGCCTTCCTCCGCCGCCGTCAGCGTGTAGGTGGATGCGGTCGCGCCCGCGATCTCCGCGTCCGCGCCGCCGCCGCTCGAGAGCCACTGGAAGGCGTAGCTCGCCCCCGTCAGCCCGTCCGGATCGGCGATGTTCGCCGTCGTTGCCGTCAGCGTCTCGCCCACCCGCGCCGTGCCGCCGATCGCCGGCGCGCCCGTCGCGGGGTTGTTCGCCGACCGCGCCACCGCGTTGGACACCGTCACCGGGCCGAAGCTCTCGACCGCCCGCCCGTTGGCGCCGTACAGCATCACGCCCGACGCCGGCTTCGCGTAGGCCACCGTCACCACCTCGCCCCAGCGCACCGGCTCCGCCAGCACCAGCCCCACCGTGTCGTCCTGCCAGAAGACGCGCACCGTCGCCCGGCGTTCGCCGTCGACCGTCACCGTGTAGCTCCCGTGCGCGCTCGAGTGCGCGATGTCCTGCGTGAAGGTCAGGACCAGGCCGCGCCCCTGCGGCTCCGTCGCCGCGCTCTCCAGCCGCGCCGGGAGCGCCGCCGCGATCGTCACCGTCGCTTCGGACAGGTCGGCAAGCTGCTTGCCGGTGACGTCCCACAGCCCGCTCTCGCCCGGCGGGCGGGTGTAGCTCACCGTCACCGTCTCGTCCGGCTCGAACGCGCGGCTCAGGCTGAGCACCAGCTCGTGCGGGTCGTCCGGGTCGAACGCCGCCCCCGTCACCGTCACCGGGCCGCCCGAGGCCGTCACCGCGAACCACGCCGCCGACAGCGCCACCGAGGTGTCGAACGGCCGCTTGGCCCGGACGATGACGCTGCCGTTGCGCGCGCTGTCGAACCAGCCCAGCCCGCACCAGCCCGCCCGCTTGTTCGTCACCGCCTCGGTGGTCAGCGCCGCCGTGTCCGTGCCCTCCAGGCCCTGGAGCGGGATCCCCGTGAGCACGGCGTAGCTCAGCGTGAACGGGCTTGCCCCCCCGCAGGGAAACACCGGATTGTCCAGGCTCAGCACCACCCTGCGGCCCACCACCGCGATCGAGGTGACGTTCTTGTTGTATGTCGTCCCACCGCCGGCCACGCCCGCCGGATAGTGGAGCGTGAACTGCTCCGCCGGCGGCGGGCTCGCCGGATCGAGCGGCTTGTCATAGGTCAAGGTCACCCGGTTGCCGTCCACCGACGCCGAGCTCAGCGCCGGCTGGCCGGCCGCCGACGCGCTCAGCGTCTGCCGGAACCCCGCCGCGGCGTTGGCCGCCTCGTCCCGGATGGGGCTCGCGCCGGGCGTGTAGGCCACCGTGAAGGCCGTCCCCTCGGCCGCCCCGCTGCCCAGCGTCAGCACCACGCTGCGCCCCGCCACCGCCGTGACCGACGACACCGTCACGGCGGTCGTGCCCGTGGCCACCGCGAAGTCGCCGGCGTCCGGCCACGAGGCCGCGTCCAGCTCCTCGCTGAAATACAGCGCCATCTTCGACGTCGTGGAGCTCGTCTGCACCACCGTGCCGCCCTTGAACGCCGGCGGCGTGTCGTCGGTGATCCACGCCACCGGGAAGCTGTAGAACGACAGCACCGCCGGATTGCCCGTGTCCGTGCCCTGGAGCGGGTTGCTGGCCGGCTTCGTGTACCGCAGGACGGCCCGCTCGTCGGGGCGCACCGCCCGGTCGAGCGTCACGACCGCGAAGGTCGGGTCCGCGCCGAGCGCCGCCGTGCCCGTGCCCGCAATGTAGCGGTAGTCGGCGTCGCCGTCCCGCACCGTGAGCCTGAAGGCGCTCCCCGCCGGCAGCGACGAGGCGTTCAGCGCCCCGTCGAACAGCACCCGGAGCGTCATCCCCGCGCCCTGCACCACCGCGCGCACCGGCGCGGGGCCCGCCGTGCCCGTGTTGTTGGTCACCGCCAGGTCGCGGAACATCGGCGCCTGCGTGCCGTCGGTGCCCTCCAACTCGCTGCCCGCATAGGTCAGCGTGACGGTGTCGCTCGCCTGCGCCTTGCTGGCGTCGCTCAGCGTCAGCGTCAGCGTCGAGCCGCTCGCCGAGACCGCGGTCGGATGCTGCGCGCCCTGGACGCCCAGCACCTCGCCGGCGCCCTCCACGTGGAGGTTGAACTGCAGCTCGGCCTTGTCCGCCGCCGACAGCGCGGCCAGCGCCTTGTTGAAGGTCACCGTCAGCGTCTTGCCGTTGACTGTCGCCCTCGTCGGGCGCGGGCCGATGTCGGCGGTCACCTTGCTGCCGTCCACCCTCGCCAGCGGGTTGCCCGTGGTCGGCATGCCGGCCATGGTCAGGCCGACCGGCGCGCCCGTCACCGCATGGGTGAGCGTCGTGTCGTCCACGAGGAACAGCACCTGGTCGCCGCCGCCGGTCTGCACCCACACGCCGTCGCTGTCGCAGTCGCCGAAGCGGGTGCCCGTTCCGCAGTTGAGTCCGGGACCGACCTCGTAGGCGAAGCGCAGCGTCTGACCGCCATGCAGCAGCTCGGGCGAGGTCAGCACCTCGCGGTTGGTGCCGCGCTGGCTGTCGCCGCCGCCGTCCGGACCCAGGTCCAGGCGCAGCCGCACGTCGGCGTCGCTGCCGCCGATCGCCACAGGCACATCCCGGCCGTACACCGTGTGGCCCAGGTGGTTGACGAACGGCGGTTCCGAGCCGAACTCCACGTCGATCAGGATCCTGTCGCCCCTCCCGTAGGTGTCGGGCGTGCCGTCGCAGCCCGAGGTCGTGTCGCAGTCCGAATCGTAGGTCGGGTGCGAGACGATCCGCACCCGGTGGATCTGCAGGTTCCCGACATCGATCCTGAAGGTCTGGCTCGCCGTGTCCCCCGAGGCCGGGCAACTGAAGTTGGTGAGCTGTTGCGCCGACGCTCCGGCATGGCAACCGTCGGCGTCCTCCGCCCTGTAGGTCACGGTGTACGACCCGGCCTCGGTCGGCGTGCCCGAGACCGTGCGCGTCGCCGCGTCGAAGACCAGCCCCGGCGGCAGGCCGTGCACCGCATAGTAGTGGGGGAACGCATAGCTGGATGCTCCCGAGAACGTCACGTCGCCGCCGGTCGCCGCCGGCAGCGTGAACGGCGTGATCGGCTGGTTCTCGGCGAACTGCCGGTCCGCCGCATTCCCCGAGAAACTCGGCGCGCCGACGGAGTTGGGGAAGGTAGACACTCGATAAATGATCCCGGTGCCTGTCCAGGCGCCGTGCGGGTCGTAGGCCCTCACCGTTACGTTAACGTTTGTCTGCTGCAACGCGGCTGCGGCCTCGAAGTACACCCGGCCCTGCGCCACGTTCACGACGGGTACGCCGTCACCAATGATCACGTTGGCCGGCTGCTCGTGCACCCACGCCGTGAAGCTCAGGGTGTTGTTGCCGTCCGGGTCGAAGAACATGGGCGCCTTGCGGGACCCGACGTTGCCGCAACCGGTGCGGTCCAGAAGAGGAGCCGTACTGACGACACTGCCTGCGGATGCGTTTTGTGTGGCGAACGTCGTGTTCCCCGATGCTTCGCAATCCTTGATCGCGGTGTTGCCGTGGAGCTGCTGCCGCACCGGCGGGTTGTTGGACCCCGACGCGGCGTTGGTGGTGGCGGTGCCCGAGGCCGACCAGGCGCTGGTGCCGGCGCTGTTGGTGGCCCTGAGCTGCACCCGGTAGGCGGCACTCGCCCGGAGCCCGCTGATGGTCGCAGAGGTCGAGGTGCCCGGGTCGGTCAGGCCGGTCGCCTCGTGCGCCAGGATCCAGTCCGAATCCTTCTCCGGATCGGCGGCGCCCTGGTAGAAGCGCACGTCGTAGTCGGTGATCGTGGCCCCGCCGTTGGCCGGCGCGGTCCAGGTCACCGTCAGGTTGCGCGTGTTGGACACCGCGCTCACCGTCGGCACCGGCGGGGCCGGCGGCGACGCGCCCGCGCCCGTGGTCGCCGAGCCCGAGGCCGACCACGCCCCGTTGCCGCCCGCGCTGTTCGCCCGCACCTGCACCCGGTAGGCCGAGCTCGCGTCCAGACCCGTCAGCACCGCCGTCGTCGCCGTGCCCGCATGGTCGTGCCCGCCGGCCTCGCCGGCCTCGATCCACTCGGCTTCCGTGCCCGGGTTGTTCGCCCCCTTGAAATACCGCACGTCGTAGTCGGTGACCGGCCGCCCGCCGTCGTCTGCCGGCGCCGCCCAGCTCACCTCCAGGCTGCGCGTGCCCGTCACCACCTCCACCGTCGGCGCAGAGGGGGCGGAGGGGGCGGACGGCACGAGGTTGGTCACGGCCACGTTGCTGAAGCTGGCGACTTCCTCGCCGTCGGCGTCGAAGAGCTTCGCAACGTTGCCCGTGGGCTTCGTGTAGTTCAGCGTGACGGTCTGGCCAACCTGAATCGCATGCGCGCTGCTCAAGGCGAGATCAAGCGCGGTGCCTGTCCGGCCTGGAAATTGCGGAGTCCTGGCGGTGCCGTCCACGACAACCCTGTAAGATCCTGGCGTCCCGGTACTGTTGAAGTCCTTGGTGAGCTGAACCAACACCAACCGGCCGCTTGCGTTCGTCCACGCCCTCACGGGCCGCGCCGGTCCGGTGTGGCCCGAGCCCGCGGCGGACCAGGCGCCGGTGCCGACGTCGTTGGTGGCGCGCACCTGCGCCTCCCAGCTCGCGCCCTGCAGCAGCCCCGTGATTTTCGTGGTGACGGCGGTCCCGTCGTGGGGGTGGTTCGTCCACGCCGTGTCGCCCTTGCGCCGGTAGCGCACGTCGTAATCGGTCACCGCAGGCGCCGTGTTCGCCGGCGCCGTCCAGGTCACCGTCAGCTCCGTGCCGTCCGTCTCGGACAGCGTCGGCGCCGCCATCGTCGAGGGCGGGTCGGCGTCCCGCTTCTCGCCGTGGATGGCCATCCGCATGGGCACATGAGCGCGGTTGTTGGCGGTCAGCAGGCTGGTGTCCGCAATGCTCCACCCCGCCGCCGCGCCGGCGTCCTCCGCGGCGGAATTCGCCTCTGTCACTTGCGCGCCCCCTCCACCGGTGCGGTCGTACACCAGCCAGTAGGTCGTGTTGGGCTCGAGGTGGATGCCGTCGCCAGGCGCCGGGAATTGGTAGGTTTCAACGAAGTCATTCAGAACGTTCGGTTTGTTCAGCGTCGCCAGCACGCTGCCCGGACGGCCCGCGGAATCCGACCGGATGCTCATGGTGTAAGTCGGCTGCTGCCCCGGTTGCTTGTGGATGGGAATGTCCGCGCGGGTCAGCCGGTAGCCGCCGGCGTTGGGGCCGGTGGTGAACGCCTGCGCGACAGTGCCAAGTATTCCCGGGGTGATCGTCGGATGCTTCTGCCCGATGTTGCTGACCAGCCCGCCGGCGGGGAGGAAGCCGGGCCGGGAGGCCTTGGCGTAGCCGCGGATGGCCATCTTGTAGGGACGTTGAGAGCCCCCCCACGTGGTGCTGGCGGCGGCCCGTTCGCGCGCCGCGTCGAAGCGCCACCCCGCCGCCGCGCCCGCATCCTCGTCGATCGAGGACGTCACCCGCCAGCCGAAGTTGCTGCTGTTGGTGGATGCCGCGTCGAGGACCACCCAGTACTGCTTCTGGGGATCGAGGTCGATGCCCGCGCCGGTGGCGGTGAACCTGTTGCTGCCGGTGCTGAGCGAGGTCGGGTTCGTCAGCGTGCCGAGGACCGTGGTGCCCGGATTGTTGGACGCATCCGACATGATCTTGACGCTGTAGCTCGGGGGCGAGCCGCCGGGGTCGTGGATGTCCAGGTCCACCGCGGTCAGCTTGTAGCCCGTGGCGTTGTCGCCGGTGGTGAAGGCCTGCCCCATGTCGTTCTGGAACGTGGTGCTGCTGTGGGTCGCCTGCCCGAGATTGCCCACGATCTCGACCGAGGTCTGCGCCTCGGCCGCCCCGGCTGAGAGCAGCAGCGCGAAGGCGCCGGCGAGCAGGCCGGCCGCCCCGCGCCGCGCGCGCGAGAGGCGGGCGGCAAAGCCGGAAGCAGCGCAAGGTCGGGAGGCGGGCTCCGCCGGAGGGCGGAAGGCTAGGCGGGAATGGCGCTCCCGCGGGCCGGAACGCGCGCGGGCCACGGCGTCAGCCGCTGTTTCCTGTGCCGTCGTCCGATGAAGCATCGCCCCCATCCTCATGTTCGTGTCGCGCACCGAATTGCGGGACCCGCGTCCTCGGCCCTCTCCGGTGTCGTCCTGCCCGGGGACCTCCGGCGCCCGTCCCCGACCGTCTCCATGGCGGCCGACAAGCCGGGCGTCCGGGAGGAACCCGCCCGGATGCCGTTCGAAGTGCGGAAGGCGCCCGCTCATGCCGGCAGAACCCGGAAGCGCCTCCATCGCGGCGATGCTCCGGCTCCGGCGCGCTTCATTGGCTGGCTGGCTGGCTGGCTGGCTGGCAGGCCACTCGCCACTCTCGCCCAAGCATCCAGGACCAGAGACCGTCACACCCCGTGTCATCGGACGCCCCCTTCAATCCGTTTTGCTCGCGATAACTGTCGTTATCGGGAGTAATCCGGCGGGTCGTGAGTGGACGGTCCGGAGGCGCGCGGATGTATCTCGAACCCCCGTTCGACACGTCGGAGGCGCCGGGAACGGGGCGCGAGCCGGCGCTGTCGGAGCAGTTGGGACAGTTTGTCCGGGCCGCGCGGAGCGCGTTCTCCAGCAACACCGAACGGGCCGTGCGGTCGGACCTCGGCATCTATGCGGCGTGGTGCGCCGAACGCGGGGAGAGGGCTTTGCCGGCGACGCCCGAGACGGTCGCCGGCTTCGTCGACGCGATGGCGGAGGTCCGGGCGCCGGCGACGGTGCGCCGCTACGTCGCCAGCATCGCCGTGGCCCACCGGGCGATCGGTTGCGGCAAGACCCTCAAGAGCCCTGCGGTGCGGCTCGCGCTCAGGCGCATGCACCGGAGCAAGGGCCGCCGCCAGCGCCAGGCGCACGGCATGACATGGCCGCTGCGCGAGCGCCTGCTCGCGGCCGCGGGCGAGAAGCTGATCGACGACCGCAACCGGGCGCTGCTCGCCGTCGCCTACGACGCGATGCTGCGCCGCACGGAACTCACGTCCCTGGAACTGTCCGATTTTCTTGAGGAAATCCGCGGCGATGCGACCCTGCTGGTGCGCCGCTCCAAGACCGACGGCGAGGGCCTCGGCGACCGCCTCTATCTGGCGCGCGACACCGCCGGGATGGTGCGCGCGTGGCTGGAGCGCAGCGGCATCTCGAAGGGCAGGCTGTTCCGCTCGGTCGGCAAGGGCGGCCGGCTGGGCGAGGGGCTCGACCCGAGCCAGGTGCCGCGCATCTTCAAGGGCATGGCGCGCCGCGCGGGACTACCGGCGGCGGTGGTCGAGGGCCTGTCCGGGCACAGCGCGCGGGTCGGCGCCGCGCAGGACATGATCGCCGCCGGCATCGAGCTGCCGGCGATCCTCCAGGCCGGGCGGTGGAAGTCCACCGCGATGGTCAACCGCTACGGCGAGCGGCTGCTCGCCAGGCGCAGCGGGGCGGCCCAGCTCGCCCGGATGCAGCAGCGGGGATGAGCGAGGGGGAGGGCTGTCGCGGGAGCTTCCGTATCGTGGAAGTGACTGTATGATGGTATTGGCGTCCGACATGCCGGAGGCGGGAATCGGCGGGCGCTCATGCCCATTACGCGTGCATCCGCGAAAATGTTATCGCGAGCAATAATCGGCGGTTGCGCCGGGCCGGGCCGTTGCCGAGCCGACCCCGACGCCGGTCTGCCTGGACCGTGTAAATCCTTCATTTTGAACGGTTTGCCGCTCGCTCACGGTGCGGCGGCCCGACCGGCGGCCGGCGGGCACGGTCGCCTCATGCGAAAGTGGATTGACAAGTTTGCTCCTGATAACGACAGTTATCGGGAGTAATCCGGGAGGCGGCCGGTCGGCCTCGCGCCGCCCGGAGAGCCACGCAACCGACTGATATTCCGCGCATTTCGGATACCGCACGGGCCTTCCGGCCCCCGGCAGCCCGTTCCGCCGCCCGATATCGTGCAACTGGGACGCTCATCGCCGGCTCCCCGCGTCTCGACAGGGGCGCATCCTCGGAAGATGCGCTGCGGAATCAGCTGCGCACACGGTCCCTTGCATCCAGTTGGATTTCCTGATGGCGCCCACTGGCGGCGTTGATCGGCGATCGCCGCCGCGAAGGCGCCCGGACCCTGCGTTCTCCCTTCTCCGCCCCTCCTCATTAACGAACCGGGACCCGCATGGATAATGCCGGTCGCCGGAACTTCCATGCGCGGGCCGCATGCCCTGAAGCCGGCATGGATCGGCAGTGCCCTCGCCGGATCAGGCCGATGCCATCGGCCTGTCGAGGATCGTTCGCCGATCGGGATGCGAGGCCCCGTGACCGATTCCGCCGAGGCTCTTCCGCATGCGCATGCAACGCCCCGTATTCCCGCACGACGCATCCGCGGATCCGTCTCCGCGGCACCGCCACAAGACCGGACTGTATGGCGTTGCCGGGGATTCCGCGTCCCCAACCTGGGGGAGAAACGGGAAGAAATTGTGCCGCGATCCGGCGAATTGCGCGCAGACGGATTCCTTCAGCGCCGCCCAGCGGCGTCCGCCGCCGTCAGCATCCAACTCCCCGAGGAACGGCCAGAGACTGCACTGGGCGCACCAGCTTCAACCGCGCGGCCGCACGAGCCGTGACGGCCGTCCAGGCGGTCCACGCCGCCTTCCCCGAGATCGAGCTCGGGCTCAGCGCCGTCGCCCGGGCGCGAGGGCGTGCGGCTGCTCGCCAACGGCGCGGCCCTGCCGATGCACCTCCGGCGAGAGCGCTTCCTCGACCTGACCGGGGGCGTCGTCGCCGCAACCGGCCATCCCCCTGGCCGCCGGCCACATCGCGCTTTCGGCTGGCATCACCGTCCCGGGGATAGGATCGCCAACTCCTGGGCGTGAGCTCACCTGCCGGAGAAGCGGCGGTGAATTGCTCCGGCGGCGGCGTGCGCGGCGAGCAGGGCGCCTTCCTGCCAGCCGGGCAGCGCGGTCACCTGGTCGCCGGCAAACCGGAACGGTCCGTCTCCCAAGCGCAGCGCCGCCGCGGCGTCCGGGTTGCGGCGCGGCCAGCCGCCCTTCTGGAAGGGAACGTTGAGCCAGGCCCGGCTGATCCCGCATGCCATCTCGCCGGCCCATCCCGGATGGAGCGCCTCGCCCTCGTCCAGCGCCGCCCGGAGACGCTCCGGCGCCGACATGGCCGAGTAGCGCAGGCCCGGCTCGCGGTCCCAGATATAGGC
>WTGR01000278.1:2626-10183 GCA_011523485.1 Acidobacteriota bacterium | reverse complement strand
CCGATGTGGACTCTCGCGACAATCCGGCCACCCGCGCTCTACCCTCGCTCCAGCGGTCGGATCGTCGGGCGGCGGACACCCGTTGTCGCGTGGCGGCGATGACGGACCGCGGCGCGTTCAGGGACTGGAGCGACGGACGCCTTCCGGGCCGGTCGAGGCCATGTCACGGCTCCCGCTACCGCGTGAAGATCGGCACGGCCATGCCGACGTGCGCGAGGATTCGGAACGAGTAGTTGTAGGCCCGCTCCACGCGATGCAGGCGCAGCGAGCCGGCGAGCATCACCCCGTCCGCTTCGTACAGCGCCTTCGACAGCCCCACCTCGCCGTAGTGGCGGGTCGGCCTGAACACCGTACCGTCCTGCAGGCGCGAGCCGTAGTTCAGATCGCCTTCCTCCTTCAGCCACAGGCAGGCTTGCCAGAAGATGGCGTGCCCGCGCCAGCCGCGCTTCGACGCGGCGGCGCGCACGAAGAGACCGTGACCGTGGCTGGTTTCTTCTGGAACGGCCCGGTCCGGGATGTGCTTCGACCACATCATGTAGGCCTCGATGGACGTGGCGTCGAAGAAGTCGATGCGCGGCTCGATGACCAGTCCCGGTCCTCCGGCGACGCTGTCGTTGACGGGGCCCGGATCGAAGAGCTGTCCGCCCTCGTGGACGATATGAAGCTGGTACCCCAGGGCGATCGGTGATTCGGCTCCGATGGCCAGACGGCCGCGGACGCCGGCGTCGAAGCGTTCACGGTGCTCGGCGGTGTTCAGGCGTTGCCAGTCGATCCAGGCGTCCTGGGCGAACCGCTCCGCCGCCACCTGCCACTGGAGGCCCCCCTCGTACGGACGCGTGAACGCCAGCGTCTCGACCTGCAGCGGCGGCAACAGGCCGTGGGGCCCGCCGAGGTCGGGGGCGGCCACGAAGTCGTGCGGGACGGTATCCAGGGTGCCGAGCACGAAACGCGACGGTCCGCTCTCGATGGTCAGGCTGATGACCGGCCGCCACTGTTCGGCGAAACGGGCGGAGCCGTACCGGTGGTTCAGGAACAGCCCCCCGCGCAGCGTCGCCTGGTCGGTCAGCTCCAGATCGACGCCCACCGTTCCGGCCGCCCCCAGCAGTGTCTCGCCGTCCCGGAAGGGATTGAAGAACTCGGTGTTGTCGCCGTAGATGGCGACGTCGGCCACCACCGTCGCCTGCTGTTGCGCCGCCGCGGGCGCCGCCGGCGCGAGGCACGCCAAGGTCAGGCACAGGCATGCCGCCAGTGGACTGCGTTGCAGCGGGCCGGGCATGGGCGGCCGGATTATACGCCGCCGTGGACCGGCCGGGGCGCCATGCGCGCGGCACGGCAGTGTTCGCCCGGTGCTGGTACCATTACAGACGCCATCATGCCGCTCCAGAGCCCCACCGCCTCGTCGCGTCCTCGTGTGGTCGGCAAGTTCCTCCAGGTCGGCTCGGAGCGCTTTCTGATCAAGGGCGTCGCCTACGGCACGTTCGCCCCCGACGGGGACGGCTACCAGTTTCCGCCGCCGGCGCGGGCCGCCGAGGACTTCGCGTTGATGGCCCGGTCCGGCATCAACACGGTGCGGACCTACACCGTGCCGCGGGAAGAGCTCCTGGATGCGGCGGCGGACCGGGAACTGCACGTGGCGGTCGGTGTCCCGTGGGCGCAGCACGTCGCTTTCCTCGACGATCGCAGGCTCGCCCGCGCGGTGCGGAAGGACATCGTCCGGGACGTGCGCCGCCTCGCCGCGCACCCGGCGACCCTGCTCGTCGCCATCGGCAACGAGATCCCGGCGGGTGTCGTGCGCTGGCACGGCGCGTCGCGCATCGAGCGGTTTCTGCGGGAGGTGTACTACGAGGCCAAGCAGGCCGCGCCCGACGCGTTGCTCACCTACGTGAACTACCCGCCGACGGACTACCTCGATCTGCCCTTCTTCGACGTCTGCGCGTTCAACGTCTACCTGCATCGCGGCGACGATCTGCGGGAGTACCTCGCGCACCTGCAGGTCGTGGCGGGCAACCGGCCTCTGCTGCTGGCCGAGGGGGGCGCCGACAGCCTCCGCGAGGGCGAGGAGGGACAGGCGGCGCTCACCGCGGCGCAGATCCGCATCGCGTTCGAGGAGGGCGCCTGCGGGGCGGTGGCGTTCTCGTGGACCGACGACTGGTGGCGCGGCGGTCACGCCGTCGACGACTGGCGCTTCGGGCTGACCGACGAACGGCGGCGGCCCAAGCCGGCCCTGGCCGACGTGGCGCTCGAGTTCGCCGCGGCCGGATTCCCGCCGGACCGCCGCGCCGACTGGCCGCGGGTCTCGGTGTTGATCTGCGCCCGCAACGCGGCCGAGACCCTCGACGAGTGCCTGCGCTCGGTGGCGGCGCTGGACTATCCCGACTACGAGGTGATCGTCGTCAACGACGGCTCGACCGACGCGACCGGAGAGATCGCCCGCCGGCACGCCGGCGTCGCGGTCGTCGACGTGCCGCACGGCGGATTGAGCGCGGCGCGCAACGCGGCGCTGGTTCGCGCGAGCGGGTCCGTCGTCGCCTATACCGACGCGGACGTGTGTGTCGATCCGGCCTGGCTGATCTACCTCGTGCAGCCGTTCCTGCGCTCCGACGTGGTGGGCGCCGGCGGTCCCAACGTGGTTCCGCAGGACGACCCGTGGATGGCGCAGTGCGTCGCCCGGTCGCCCGGCGCGCCGACCCACGTGCTGCTCGACGACCGCGCGGCGGAGCACGTGCCGGGCTGCAACATGGCCTACCGCCGCGATGCGCTGCTGGCAATCGGCGGGTTCGATCCCGCCTATCATGCCGCCGGGGACGACGTCGACGTCTGCTGGCGGTTGCAGGCGCGCGGGCAGCGGATCGGGTTCGCGCCGTCGGCGCTCGTCTGGCACCGGCATCGCTCCACGATGCGGGGCTACTGGCGGCAGCAGGTGGGCTACGGCGAAGCCGAGACCCAACTGATGGACAACCACCCGGAACGCTTCCTGAACGGCCACGCCGTCTGGAAGGGGCGCATCTACAGCTCGCTGCCATTCGTCCGCGCCATCTCCCGCGTCCGCGTCAACGCCGGGGTATGGGGCACGGCGGCGTTCCCGTCGGTATACAGCGCCCACATCCCGTCGATGACCTACGCGCCGCATCTGATGGAGTGGCAGATCGCGTCGGTCCTGCTCGCGGGCGCAGCCGTCGCGAGCGCCTGGCTCGGCCAGCCGGCGCTTGCCGTCGTGGCGGGCCTGGCCGCGTTCGCGGGTCTGGCCGCCACGCTTCTGAAGTGCGTGGGCTACGGCCGGCGCACGGACGTCCGCGGTCTGCCCGCCATCGGGCCGCTCGGTCGTCCGGCGAGCCGCATCCTCTACCGGGCGATGATCGCCTGGCTGCACCTGCTGCAACCGATCGCGCGCGGCTGGGGCCGCCTGCGCGGCAAGCTCTGGCCGCCGGACATCGGTACCCGCCGCGCCGCGGCCGCCACCCGCAGCCGCGGCGCGGGCGAGCGGATCGAGATGGGCAGGGTGATCCGACTGCTGTGCCGCGGGCAGGACAGGATGGCGCTCTGGAGCGAGCGCTGGGTCGATCGGGCCGACCTGCTGACGCGCATCACGCGCGGTCTGCAGACCCGGGCCGTCGGGCGTGCGATCGACGCCCACGACACGTGGCAGCAGGAGCGCGACCTGGCGGTCGCGACGGGCCGCTGGGGTTGGCTCGACCTGCGGACCCTGCTCGAAGAGCACGAGGAGGGGCGCTGCCTGTTCCGCGTCAGCGCGCGCCACCGGCTGGCTCCCTTCGGGGCCATGGTGGGGATGCTGACCGGTGCGGGGCTGGCGGGGAGCCTGCTGCTCGACATCGGTTCCGCCGCGATGCTGTTCCTCGCCAGCGGGGTGGCCGCCGCCGCGGCCATGTCCCGGCGAATCGCACAGGTCGACGCCGGGGTCCGCGCGGTGGTCGAGGAGGTGGCCGGCCGGCAGGGCATGCTGGTGATGCGCGGGAAGGACCTGGAGGCCAGGACCCCGGCCGCGGGAGCCGAATCCGCCCGGCCGTTCATACGGCGTCCGCCGCTGGTCGGCGGTCCGGAACCGATCGCGGAGGGGGAAGCCGAGCGCGCCGACGTCCTCGACCTGCAGCCGTCCGGGGAACGCTGACGGACGCACGCCGCCGCCCGCCGGACGATCATCCGGGACGGGTGTACTGCCGGGCGTAGTAGGCGCGGTAGGCCTCGCTGCCCTCCCGGATGGGCCGCCACCACGATTCGTTGTTCGCATACCAGGCGACGGTCGCGCTCAGGCCGGTCTCGAAGTCGGTCCGCGGTTCCCAGCCCAGCGCGCGCAGCTTCGCGGTGTCGAGGCAGTAGCGCCGGTCGTGGCCCGGCCGGTCCGCCACCGGCCGGATCAGGGAGGCCGGCCGGTCGAGACGATCCAGGATGCGCTGCGTCAGTTCGAGGTTCGTCACCTCGTTTCCGCCGCCGATGTTGTAGGTCTCGCCGGGCCGGCCCCGCGCGATCAGCAGATCCAGCGCCCGGCAGTGGTCGTCGACGTGCAGCCAGTCGCGGACGTTGAGACCGTCGCCGTAGAGCGGCAGCGGCTGGTCGTCGATGGCGTTGGTGATGAACAGCGGAACGATCTTCTCCGGATACTGTCGGGGGCCGTAGTTGTTCGAGGCGCGCGTGATCACCACCGGCACCCGGTAGCTGGCCCAGTAGCTGTACGCGAGCCGGTCCGCGCCCGCCTTGCTGGCCGCGTAGGGGTTGCGGGGCCGCAACTCGTCGGTCTCCCGGCTCGCCCCTTCCGGGACGTTGCCGTAGACCTCGTCGGTCGAGATCTGTACGAAGCAGCGCAGGCGGGGGGCTTCGCGTGCGGCGTCGAGCAGCACGAACGTGCCGTGCACGTCGGTCCGGATGAACTCCCCGGCGCTCAGCAGGGAGCGGTCGACGTGCGTCTCGGCGGCGAAGTGCACCACGATCTCCGCGTCGCGCACGAGGGGGGCGGCGACGGCGGGGTTCGCGATGTCGCCGTGGATGAAGCGGTGCCGCGGATTCGCGTCGAGGTCCTGCAGGTTCTCCCGGCGGCCCGCGTAGGTGAGCCTGTCCAGCGTCGTCACGCGCCAGTCGGGGTGCGCGTCGAGGGCGTGGTGTACGAAGTTGCTGCCGATGAAGCCGGCGCCGCCGGTGACGAGGACCTCAACCATCCTTGCGCGACCAGTCGTAGGGCAGCGTGTCGTGCGGGTCCAGACGGTACTCGTCCGGATCGTCGTAGCGGTACGGCTCGCTCGGCACGTTCACGACGATCGACGGCTCCGGGCCGATGCACTTCCAGCCGTGGTAGACGAGGTTGGGTATCTGCACCAGCGTCGGGTTCCGGGTGCCGATGAAGAACTCGTCGACCTGTCCCCGCGTCGGCGAGTCCTCCCGCGTGTCCACCAGCACCAGCTTGATCATGCCGGCGATGCAGGCGAAGTGGTCGACCTGGCGCCGGTGGTAGTGCCACGCCTTGACCACGCCCGGGTACGTGCCCGACACGTACACCTGTCCGAACTTCTCGAAGAGCGGGTCGTCGGCCCGCAGGATCTCCATCAACCATCCGCGCTCGTCCGGGATCAGGCGCAGCGCCTTCGTCCGGACGCCGTCTATGGGGCCCGGCTCGACGGCGGCCGCCTGCTTCACGGGATCGGGCACGAGTCGTTCCTTTCCGGGCGCGCTCGCATCAACGAAGGCCCACTTCCGACCGGTCGCCCAGCATGAACCGCAGCGCCGCGGGCTTGCCGGCGCGCCGGACGATGGTGACGCCGCGTCCGATCAGGCTGTCGGTGACGCGGTCGGTAAGGCCCGTGATGCGGCTGCCTTCCATGACGATGCTGTGTTCGATCTCGGACCCGCTGATCTCCACGTCGCGCATGATCGCGGTGAAGGGGCCGATGTACGCATCGCGGATCCGCGCGTCGTGTCCGATGATGACCGGGCCGCGAACTACCGACCCGGAAATGACGGCGCCCGGCTCGACCACCACCTTGCCCTCGAGGCGCGATTCCCCGTCCACGGCGCCGTCGATCCGCGGGGTCAGGGTGTCGAGGATGAGCCGATTGGCCTCGAGCATGTCCTCCAGGCGCCCGGTGTCCTTCCACCACCCGTCGACGACGTGCCGGCGGACCTCCAGCCCGCGGTCGATGAGGTCCTGGATCGCG
Organism: Acidobacteriota bacterium; assembly: GCA_011523485.1. Next base: position 4,022 of record WTGR01000278.1, on the reverse strand, counting down.
TCGGTGATCTCCAGCTCGTTGCGGAAGCTGGGCCGGATCCGCCGGACCGAGTCGAAGATCGCGGGTCCGAACATGTAGACGCCCACCAGGGCCAGGTTGCTTCTGGGGAGCTTCGGCTTCTCGACCAGCCGGACCACCCGGTCGCCGTCCGTCTCCGCCACGCCGTACTGCTCCGGGTGCGGCACGGGCGTGAGCAGAATCTGGGCGGCCGGGCGCGTCGTCGCGAATTCCTCGACGAACGGGACGATGCCCTTTGCGAGCAGGTTGTCGCCCAGGTACATCACGAAGGGGTCGTTTCCGATGAACGGCTCGGCGATCAGCACGGCATGCGCGAGCCCGCGCGGCGCATCCTGCGCAATGTAGGTGACCGCGACGCCCCATTGCGACCCGTCGCGCACCGCGGCCTCGATTTCCGCTCGGGTGTCTCCCACGACGATGCCGATCTCGTGGATCCCGGCCGCGGCGAGCGTCTCGATGCCGTAGAACAGCACCGGCTTGTTGGCCACCGGGACGAGCTGCTTGGCGCTGGTGAACGTGAGCGGCCTGAGGCGCGTCCCCTTGCCGCCGCTGAGGATCAGCCCTTTCATCGTGGAGGATAATCATAGCGGGCCGCGCCTGCGAACCACCGGCCCGGCGGTTGCGATGCTCGAGCACGAGGCGTACATGCGAGAGGCGCTGGCCGAGGCTTTCCGGGCCATGGCCGGCGGCGAGGTTCCGGTGGGCGCCGTGGTCGTCGCGCGCGACACGGGGCGCATCGTGGGCCGCGGCAGCAACCAACCGATCGGGGCAGCCGACCCGACCGCGCACGCCGAGGTCGTGGCCCTGCGCGACGCGGCCCGGCGCACGGGCAACTACCGGCTCACCGGCGCGACGCTGTACGTGACTGTCGAGCCGTGTCTGATGTGCGCGGGTGCTCTCGTGCACGCGCGTGTCGGCACGCTCGTGTACGGCGCCCCCGAGCCGAAGGCGGGGGCCGTGCGTTCCGTGATGCGTGCGCTCGAGCATCCGGCGCTGAATCATCGCGTGGAGGTGGTAGCCGGCGTGCTGGGGGAGGAGTGCCGCGGCACGATGCGGGCGTTCTTCAGTGCCAGGCGGCAAGCGGCGGGCGAGCCGGCAGGCTGACGCCGGGGCGCCGGGCGGCATACAATAGAGGTCCACCGGAGAGGTACCGAAGTGGTCGTAACGGGGGCGCCTCGAAAGCGTCTTGTCGGGAAACCGGCACGTGGGTTCGAATCCCACCCTCTCCGCCAAACTTCCGCATTCGCTCCAGTTTGTCGGAGCGGGTGGGCTTCAGGCGCTTCGCGGCCTGTGGCCGCTGCGGGCACGAATCCCTGCTGTTTTCGCCAAACTTCCGCATTCGCTCCAGTTTGTCGGAGCGGGTGGGCTTCAGGCGCTT
>WTGR01000278.1:0-2526 GCA_011523485.1 Acidobacteriota bacterium | reverse complement strand
CGCGGCCTGTGGCCGCTGCGGGCACGAATCCCTGGTGGTTTTCCCCGCGACTTCGGCATCCGCTCCAGTGCTCACCGTGACCGTGGGCGGTCGTCCGCTTGCGTGGTCAGTCGGTTCGGTGCGAGGGCGGATCGCGGACGGGACGGGCTGGACGGTGTTCCGGGACGGGAATCGTGGCGTGTCGAAGGGGGCCGAACTGGCGCTCCAGATACAGGGCGGCGAGGGCGAGCGCCTCGTCGGCGTCATCGGCGTCGAATGTTCTCGGCACGCCTCGGGCGTTCGCGATCCGTCGGAGCGCCTGTCCCTCCTCTTCGACGATGAATACGTCGGCGGTCGCCGTCGCGTCCGGCGCCGACGGGACGTCCGTCCGGACGGCAACGTAGCAGTGGGTGCTTCCGAAGGTGAACTCGCGTCCCTGTCGAGCCGGCTTCGTCACGGACGCCTCGACGGCGACCGCCGGGCGACGGGCGGCGTCACGATTTGCCCCCGTCGCCGGGAGGAAACAGATCCTCGATGGAGCAGCCGAAAAAAACTGCGAACTTTCTAGCGTTCTCGACGGTAATAGTCCTGTACCGTTGCCGGGCCACGTCGCTGACGTAGGGTTGCGGCAAGCCGAGCGCCTCGGCGACGGTCACCTGCGTGACCCCCGCCAGGGCGATGGCCTTCGCGACGCGGTTGGTGCCGGGTTCGGAGCGCAGGATCGCGAGTTGCTGCTTGCTGAGCATCGCGTCCTTGACTATATGTGTTCGGGCGTAACGTGTAAAGACGATTTTCTTGACAGGTAAGGCATTGAACAACTTAGGGTAAGTTTTTGAACGTCAACCCTCTATGCGGTAACCTGTGGTCGTGTCGCTCGGTCAGAACATCAAGCGGCTCCGTTGGGAGGCGGGTCTCCAGACCCAGAAGGCGCTGGCAGACCTGCTCGGAGTGCCGCAACCCCAGGTTTCCGATTGGGAAAACGATCGCTACGCGGTCCTGGAGACCCTGACGCTCGTCAAGATCGCGAAGGGCCTTCGCTGCTCCGTGGACCAGTTGCTTGCGGGTATCGATGTCGACTACGACCGGGTCCGGGAGGTCGCCGTTGCGGCCGGCCATGAGCACGCCAACATCGGTTTCCCGGGCGAGGTTCTGGCTGACGTACCCGTGGTGGCGGAGGGCGAGAGGGTACCGGAGGGCGTCACGCGGGCCGACCGTGACGGGGAACGGCCCGGCATCGCGCAGTGGATACGCCGCCCCGGGGACCTGCGCGATCCGAAGGCCTACGGCGTTCAGATCCATGGCGACTCGATGGTCCCGGCGCACCGGCCCGGTTCCATCGCTATCGTGTCTCCCGTCCGTCGGGTGCAGGACGGCGACGAGGTGTACGTCAGGTTCGCGTCCGGTGAGTGCGTGGTCCGGCTGGTGTACGGCGCCCACGGGGGCTACATCCTGCAGACGTACAATCCCGCCTACCCGGCGCGCTTCGTCAGGCCGAAGGAGATTCATGCGATGCACGTGATTCTGTACTCGCGTCGACGGGACTTCTGACGGGCGCGATGCGTTTCTGCGTTAACTGATTGACTGTGCTTGTGTACGTGTTTTCACGTTAAGCCCGTCGGTGCGATAATCTGTCGTCGTGTCGCTCGGCCAGAACATCAGGCGGCTGCGTCGGGAGTCCGGTCTTCACACCCAGAAGGCGCTGGCCGATCTGCTGGGCGTCCCGCAGCCGCAGGTATCCGACTGGGAGAACGATCGCTACGCGGTTCTGGAAACGCTGACCCTTGTGAAGATCGCGAAGGGGCTCCGCTGTTCCGTCGACGAGTTGCTCGTTGGGGTCGATCCGGCCTACGACCGGATTCGGGAGGCGGGACGGTCGGCCGGCGCCGAACCCCGGCGTCTCGATTCCCAGGCGGCGGCTCCCGCCGGCATCCCGGTGGTGGCGGAGGGGGAGGCCTCGCCGGTGAGCCCCACTCGGGGCGACCGGACGGCGGAGCGGAGCGGCGTGGTGCGCTGGGTGTGCCCGCCGGGCGACCTGCACGATCCGAACGCCTACGGGATTCAGGTCCGCGGCGACTCGATGATTCCGGCGCACCGGCCGGACTCGGTCGCGATCGCGTCGCCGCGCTGCCGCCTGCAGGACGGCGACGAGGTCTATGTGCAACTCGCTTCCGGAGGACGACTGATCCGGCTGGTCCGGACCACCCGGACCGGCTACCTGCTGCAGGCGTACAACCACGCGTACAGGACTCTCCTCATGCGGAGGAAGGACATCCGCGCGATGGACGTCATCGTATCGTCGCGTCGCCGGGACTTCTGACGGCCGCGGCCGCGGTCGCCGCGGTACGCTGCCCGGATGATCGGCCGGACTGGTAGACTGGTCAACAGCATCGGGCGCCGGTGCACGCGGAGAGATGTCCGAGGGGTTGAAGGAGCACGCTTGGAAAGCGTGTGTAGGGGTAATCCTCCTACCGTGGGTTCGAATCCCACTCTCTCCGCCACATTCCGCATTCGCTCCATGTGGCGGCGGGAGTGGGATTCAGGCGCTCC
>WTGR01000904.1 GCA_011523485.1 Acidobacteriota bacterium | reverse complement strand
CCCCGTCGCGGCGCAGCTCGCGAGGCCTTCCGAAGCCGTCTCGCCGGCGCCGGCGGCCGGCCATCAGCGCATGCTGGCGCTGCTGAGGACGATAGCGGACCAGACTCCCGATACGCACCCCTTCCTGGGAGACTGGCGGGCCAGGGAGCTCCGCGAGGAGTTGCGCGGACTGCCCGCCACGGACACCGGCCCCAACCGCTGGCGCGTGATGTTCCAGCTCTCCGGGGAGGAGCTGCGCCTCGGCAACGAAGCCGAGGCGATCGGGCTGCTCACCGACGCCCTGGCGCTGATCCCCGAAACCGACGAGAACCGCCCGGGACTCGATCTGACCAACTACAGCCTCGGGGTGGCCTACCTCCGGCTGGCCGAGACGCGGAACTGCGCGCTCCATCCGCATGCCGAGGCCTGCATCCTGCCCCTGCGCGGGCGGGGAATCCACAGCGATCAGGCACCGTCACGCCAGGCCATCGCCGCGTTCACGGCGGTCCTGCGAAGCACGGAGAACGCGGCGTCGGGCGGCGTGCCGTCCGCGGCGGGCGCTCGAAACTGGAGCGGGGGCGCGCCCGCGCCCGTCGGCAACGACGGGACGCAACAGTACCTTGCGGCACTCTGGCTGCTCAACGTCGCCTACATGACGGTGGGCGGCTACCCGGACAAGGTGCCCGCGCCGTACCGGCTGCCGCCGGAGACGTTCCGGTCGGCCGGGACGATGCCCCGGTTCGCGAACATCGCGCCGGCCCTCGGTCTCGACACGTTCGACATGTGCGGCGGCGCGATCGCCGACGACTTCGACGGCGACGGCCATCTCGACATCGTGGTCTCGACGTGGGGCACACGGGGACAGATGCGCTACTTCAGGAACAACCGCGACGGGACCTTCGCGGAACGCACCGCCGAAGCGGGCCTGCTCGGACTGTACGGCGGCCTGAACATGGTCCAGGCCGACTACGACAACGACGGCGACGTGGACCTGTTCATCCTGCGCGGCGCGTGGCTGCGCGCGGCCGGCCGGCACCCGAACTCGCTGCTGCGGAACGACGGGAAGGGGACGTTCACCGACGTGACCTTCGACGCGGGACTCGGCGAGGTGCACTACCCGAGCCATACGGCGGCCTGGGGCGACTACGACAACGACGGCGACCTAGACCTCTACGTCGGCAACGAATCGTCCCGGACGCTCGTCGCGCCGAGCCAGCTCTTCCGCAACGACGGCGACGGCACGTTCACCGACGTCGCCGGGCCCGCCACCGTCATGAACTACGGGTACGCCAAGGCGGCGGTCTGGGGCGACTACGACGGCGACGGCCTGCAGGACCTGTACGTGTCCAACTTCGGGGGGAGCAACCGGCTCTACCGCAACACCGGTCGCGGGTTCTTCATCGACGAGGCGCCGCGGCTCGGCGTGACCGGCCCGACGGGGAGCTTCCCGGCGTGGTTCTGGGACGTGGACAACGACGGGCAGCTCGATCTGTACGTCTCGGCCTATACCGCGGACATCGAGCACCTGGCGGCCAGCGCGCTCGGCCGGCCCGCCGCCACCGAGACGTCCCGCCTCTACCGCGGCACGGGCGGCGGACGCTTCCAGGACGCCTCCGGCCGCTACGGCCTGACGGCGCCGACCGCGGCGATGGGCTCGAACTTCGGCGATCTCGACAACGACGGCTACCCGGACTTCTACCTGGGCACCGGCTATCCGCCGTATCACAGCGTGATGCCGAACGTGATGTACCGCAACCGGGAAGGGCGCGGCTTCTCCGACGTGACCTACGCGGGAGGCTTCGGCCACCTCCAGAAGGGTCACGGCGTGGCCTTCGCGGATCTCGACAACGACGGCGATCAGGACATCTTCCAGCAGATGGGAGGCGCCTATCCGGGCGACCGGTTCGGCAACGCCCTCTACGAGAACCCCGGCTTCGGGAACCACTGGATCACGATCCGCCTCGAGGGCGTCCGCTCCAACCGGTCGGCGATCGGCGCCCGCATCCGGGCCGTCGTCGCCGGCGAGCGGGGCGCCGGCCGGCGCTCCATCTACCGCCACGTGAACAGCGGCGGCAGCTTCGGCGGCAATCCGCTTCGCCAGACCATCGGGCTGGGGCGCGCGTCGCGCATCGAGCGGCTCGAGATCCTCTGGCCGGCAACCGGCATCACGCAGACGTTCACCGACGTGCCGGCGGATCGGGCCATCCACATCGTCGAGGGGGAACGGGCCTACTCGACCCTCCCGCTGCGCTCGTTCACGCTCGGCTCGCAGGGACGATAGCCTCGACAGCCCCGCAACGCGCGTGCGTCCAGGTCGACTCGGTGATCCGCGACGAGCGCGCGATTCGCTACAGGTGCTCGTTGCCCAGTACCCCGCCCGCGCCGGAGTAGCTGACGTCCTGCAACTGCAGCCGGACGCCGTCCGGCGCGTCCACCAGCACCTCCTTCGTCACCCCCTCGCGCA
>WTGR01000776.1 GCA_011523485.1 Acidobacteriota bacterium | reverse complement strand
CGCCGATGGCCAGGGCCGCGACCATCGGCGGCACGGTCGGATGCGTCAGCAATCCGACGCCGGGACAATCGGCCACGCTGCCGCACGGCAGAGATGGCCCGCCCACCGACGTACACCCCCGGGGTGGGTCCGTTCGAGCTTGACTATCGCTCCCTCATGTGGGCATCATCGGGCGAATCGGGCACGCCGCCGGTTGCGGGGGGCGAATCCGCGTGAGGACACTCGGCAATCCGTAATCCGCGAGACAGTCGAACCGGTGACACAAGCGTTGGCAAGGAGGCCGTATGCGTTCGATATGTGCATTGGTGGTGCTGAGTGCAGCGATGGTACCTGCGCCGTCGTATGGTGCAGCGGAACGAGGGGAGCGAATTCAGGCGGCTGATGAGGCCGCGGACCCATTCCGCGTCATTGGCAACATCTACTATGTTGGAGGCCAATACGGCTCCTACCTCATCACTACGCCGGAGGGCCACATTCTCCACGACACGGGCACCGCCGACATGCACGCGCTCATCGTCTCGAACGTGGAGAAACTCGGGTTCGACGTACGGGACATCCGGATCATCATCTCGAGCCATGCGCATTGGGACCACGTCGAGGGGCACGCGGCCATGAGGCGAGTGACCGGAGCACAGGTGGTTGCGCTCGGCGGCGACGCCGTGGCGCTCCAATCAGGCCAGGACAACTCGGCCATAGGGGCCCGAGACTTCGAGCCTGTCACGGTGGATCGGGTGATCGAGGACGGTGACACGGTCACGCTGGGTGCGGTGACGTTGCGGGCCCTCTGGACGGGGGGCCACACGCAGGGAGCAACGATGTGGATGACAACCGTCCAGGAAGGTGGAGACACCTACTCCGTCGCCTTCCGCGGCGGCGAGATTCCGAACCAGGGGGCTCAGCTCTTCAACAATCCGCGACACCCGACGGTTGTCGCCGACACGCAGAGGACCCTTCAAAGGCTGAAGGCGCTCGAACCTCCCGACCTCTTCCTGCACAATCACGCTCAGAATCCGCCCCGCGAGCTGGACCCGGCTCTTCCTGTCGACCCACGGTGTGTTACCTGCCTCGACGCGGAGGGTTGGAGCGGCCTCGTGGCGCGCGTCGAAACCAGTTTCGAAGAAATGCTCCGCGACGCGGCGGGCCAACGAGACCGTCAGTAGTTGGAGAAAGCACGCCGCGATTGCATCGACGCGCGGCCGGAAGACGGCCGCAGCGTGCCCGGCGACCGACAGCCGCTCGACCGAGGCGCGCAGCTTCACGTCGTCGCGCGGGAACGTGCCGGACAGGCTGTCGTACTCCAGGCTGACGATGACCCGCGTCAGCCGATCCGCCACCGCCCCCAGGAAGACCTCATCCCACGCCGCCTCCGCGCCGGCGCGGACGCCGAACGCCAGACGGCGCTCGACGCCACCCCACACACGCGACCGGCGGTCTTCCACCTCGAAGTGCGGGTGCATCCGCCGGCCGGACGACCCGCCCCCGCGCAGGCGACCGACCGCTTCGTTTCCGAACGGACGCTCCACCTCGCCTTGGCGAGACTGTCGAACTCCGCCATGAGCGCACACGCCCGCCCGTCACCGCCTCCCGATAGTTGGCGAACGTCCGCGCGAGGCGGAGCCCGTACATGCCCGTGGGAAGCCCCAGCACCATGCGCACTTCAATCTGCGCCGGCAGCCAGACGCCCGCGAATGGCTGCCGCATCGACATCGACGCGGTGACGTCGTCCAGCCTGAACAGCCAGCGCCCCGGCATGAATGCGAAGCCGAGGTTGTCGAACGAGTAGCGCACGATCTGGTACTGAACGGGATCGACCCACAGGGTCACGCGCAGGGTCTTGCTCAACCCCGCATCAATCCCGGCGTCGCGGTCCGACTGGCCCGGATACGGATCGAGAGAAGCGCGAGAACCGTCAAGCCTTGGCTGATCGTACTCATCATCATCCTTGCGGCATTCGGAGCAGGGTTCACCACGAACTCCCGGCCGCTACCCGAACAGAATCCAGCAGAGCGCTGCGCCGACCACCGACATCGAGAGCCCCCACGCGAGGAGCGCGTTGAACAGCGCGCGCGTGTTGGTGCCGGGGGGCGCCGCCGCCAGGTACAGGGCGCCCACGGTGGAGAGCGCCGAGAGATCGACGAGCCCGCCGCCCACGGTGATCGACCACGCGAGGTGCGCGTGCTCGACGGCGCCAATCTGCTGCGCGAGGTCCGGCACCATCGGCAGGAACGCCGGCATCACCACGCCGGACGTGCTGCTGTACACCGATATCAGGCCCGTCCCGAACGCCATCGTCGGCACGATCGTCTCCGAGGTGGAAATGCCGGCCAGCCCGCTTGTGAACAGGTCCATGCCCTGGGTCCGCTGCATTATCGAGATCAGCACCGTCACTCCGGTGACCATCAGGATGACGCCCCAGGGCATGCGCCGAATCGCCTTCTGCTCGT
>WTGR01000310.1 GCA_011523485.1 Acidobacteriota bacterium | reverse complement strand
GCATGCCCGCGATCAGGTCGATGTTGATCTGCGGGAAGTCGATCGAGCGGGCGAACTCGTAGGCCCGGAAGATCTCGGCCGACCGGTGGGCGCGCCCGTTCAACTCCAGCACGTGGTCGTCGAAGTGCTCGACGCCGAGGCTGAGCCGCGTCACGCCCATGTCGCGGATCGCGCGCAGCTTCGGCTCGGTCAGCGTGCCCGGCTCGCACTCGAACGTGATCTCGCTGGCGGTCGACCAGGGGCTGACGGCCGAGAGCCGGTCGACCAGGCCGCGGAGCTGCCGTACGGACAGGAACGACGGCGTGCCGCCACCGAAGTAGATGAAGTCGAGCGGGCGTCCGGCGATGGCCGGCTGCTCGGCGTACAGCTCCCACTCGCGCCCCAGCACGTCGAGGTACGACTGCACCTCGGCCGCGTTCTTGTCGGTGTAGACCCGGAAGTAGCAGAAGTGGCAGCGCTTGCGGCAGAACGGAATGTGCAGGTACAGCCCCAGCGGAACGTCCGTCGCGCCCGGCGCGGCGAGCGCGGGCCGCGCGGCATCGTCGACCGCATCCGTCGTCCAGGTGGAGAACGGCGGGTAGTTGGCGACGAAGTAGCTGCCGACCTCCGTTTCGGTGCCCGGCGCCGTGGCTGTCGCTGCCGCCTCGCTCATGGAGTTCATGATATCAGCATGCCAATGCGGCTCCGGCGAGGACGGGTCTCCTCTACGGGGGCGTAGTGCTCCCTCGTCGCCCTGCCACCCGGGCGCCTCACCGCTCTCGGCGCCACGCAGCGTTCTCCTCCCGGCTCCCGGGCGCCTCCGTCGGCACGCGCTTCGCATGCCGGTGGCAGTGATAGCATGGCGCCCATGCAGGACGTGCAGCCGCGCTTCGGCTACCGCGACCTTCTGGTCATGCCGGACGACGGGCGCCGCTACGAGATCCACGACGGAGAGCTCGTCGTGGTTCCGTCGCCGCTGCCGTGCCACCAGATCGCGGTCACCGAGATCGTTGCGCTGTTGTGCGAGTACGGGCGCAGGTCGGGCGGTATCGCACTGGCCGCGCCGCTCGACATCGTGCTGGACGAGCACGACGTGGTGCAACCGGACGTCGTCTTCTTCCGGGCTGCACGGCGCCACCTGGTGCAGCCGTACGCGGTGACCCGCGCAGCGCCGGACATCGCCGTCGAGGTGCTCTCGCCCTCCACGGCATCCGTCGACCGTGGTCGCAAGATGCGCGTGTTCGCGCGCTACGGCGTTCCGGAGTTCTGGATCGTCGATCCGGTCCGGCTGGAGATCGAAGTCCACGTTCTCGAGGGCGGCGCCTATCGTCGCGCGCAACTCGCAACCGGGGTAGACACCGTGCGCTCCGTGCTGCTCCCGGACCTGTCGTTCGCCGCCGCCGGCATCTTTCCCTTCGCGTAGGTTGCCGGTTCGACCTCCTTCGTGTACCCGGGGCATCGCCGTCCGTGCGCGATGTCGGCACGGATTTCGCAGTGCAAGCGGTGGTACGATGGCGCCCATGCAGGACGTGCAGCCGCGCTTCGGCTACACCGATCTCCTGGCCATGCCGGACGACGGGCGCCGCTACGAAGTCCATGGCGGCGAGCTCGTAGTGATGTCGTCACCGTTGCTGCGCCACCAGATTGCCGTGCTGGAGCTCGCCACGCTGCTGAACGCGTACGGGCGGAGGTTCGGCGGGCGCGCGGTGGCCGCGCCATTCGACATCGTGTTCGACGAATACGATGTCGTACAGCCGGACATCGTCTTCTTCCGGGCCGAGCGGTTGCACTTGCTCCGCCTCGACGCGGTGACGCGGGCCGTGCCGGACATCGTCGTCGAGGTGCTGTCGCCCTCCACCGCGGACGTCGACCGCGGCCGGAAGATGCGCATGTTCGCGCGCTACGGCGTGCCTGAATACTGGATCGTCGACCCGATCGGCCGTCAGGTTGAGGTCCATGTGCTCGAAGGCCGTGCGTACCGGCAAGCTCAGTTGGCAACCCGCGGAGACACTGTGCGGTCGGTGCTGTTCCAGGACCTGACCTTCGAGGTCGCCGGGCTTTTCATTTTTCCGTAGCCAGCTCCGTCGCTTCGGTCCGCCGGAGCGCCGTCGGATAGCGGCGACGGTGCCGCAAGCGCGGGCGGGTACGCTTTTCGCACCCCGGAGGCGGTGCCCGGGATCTGCGAAGCAGAAGACGCTGCAGACTGCCAGACAGGCCTGGTTGGGGCGGGGAAGCGGAGCCGCAGGCGACCATTTCCGGGCTACCATGGCGCCCATGCAACAGTTTCAGTCGCGGTTCGGCTATGGCGACTTGGTGGTCCTGCCGGAGGATGGGCGCCGCTACGAGATTCACGGAGGAGAGCTCGTCGTGGTTCCGTCACCGCGGTTGGGGCACCAGATCGCCGCCGCCAGGCTCGTCGCGCTGCTGGAAGACTACCGACGGCGAGCGGGCGGGCTCGTCGTCGCCGCGCCGTTCGACGTCGTGTTGGACGAGCACGATGTCGTGCAACCCGATGTCGTTTTCTTCCGCGCCGAGCGAGTGCATCTTCTCGACCGCGACGGCGTCGCTCACGTCGCGCCGGACATCGTCGTCGAGGTGCTGTCGCCTTCCACCGCGGACGTCGACCGTGGCCGGAAGATGCGGATGTTCGCGCGCTACGGCGTTCCGGAGTACTGGATCGTCGACCCGGTCGGCCGTCAGGTCGAGGTCCACGCGCTCGAAGGCCGTGCCTACCGGCAGGCCCAGGTGGCAACCGGTGGAGACACTTTGCGCTCGGTCCTGCTCCCGACGCTGACCTTCGAAGTCGACGGGCTCTTCACCTTTCCGTAGCCGGCCAATCGACAGGCGCCTGTCCATCACGGACCTGCAGGTTGCCCGCAGTGACGAGGTCCCTCGGCACCGCCTGAAACCTCGTCTTGATGTCCTTGCCGACTCTCTGGAAGCCGAACAGCCGGCATGGATTGGGCTCTCCACCTGAACGACTTGCCGGATCGTCCAGCCAAGACTCTCCAGGACCTTGCCGGAGGCGGTCTCGGTCGCGGGCCGACCGTGCGCTGTGGTAGGTCGCGCCGTCGCACTCGATACCCAACAGGTATCGTCCCGGCCGGCGGGGGTCGACGACCGCGAGGTCGATGAAGAACCCCGCGGAGCCGACCTGATGATCTCCGAGTTTGCTCGTGCCGTCCAACGATATTCGACGGGTCGTCACCCGAAGCAGTAGAGCACGCCGTCCTGCGACCCGATCACCACCTTGCCGTCGGCGATTGCCGGGGACGCCGACAGCGGTGCGCCGGTGTCGAACTCCCAGTGCTTCTCGCCGCTCTCCAGATCGAGGATGTAGAACCGCCCGTCCCCGGAGCCGATGTAGACGCGTCCGCCGGCGGCGGCGGGAGACGAATCGACGCGCGCGCGGGTCATGAAGGTCCAGCGCATCGCGCCGGTCTCGGCGTCGATGCCGTGCACCATGCGGTCGCGGCCGCCGATGACGACCGTGCCGTCGACGTTGAGCGCCGACGAGTAGAAGGGGAAGTGCCGCCGCGGATGCTCGTAGCGCCAGAGGATGTCGCCTGTCCCCAGGTCGAGGCTGACGACCTCGTTGTCGAAGGTGCCGAAGTAGGCGCGCCCGTCGCGGATGGCGGAGGACGCGGCGGTGTAGGCGCCGGCCGGCACGCTCGTGATCTCCGTGCCGTCCGAGATACGGACGCCGTGGAACGTCTCGTCGCAGCCCCCGAAGTAGGCGACGCCGTCGGTGACGGCGGGGGTAGCGTGGACGTAGTTCTGGGTCTCCACCTGCCAGGCGAGCTCGCCGGTAAAGACTTCCAGCCCGTACAGGTAACCGTCGTACGACCCGATGAGGACGCGGTCGCCGGACAGCACCGGCGAGGACTTGATCTCCCCCTGCGTCGCATAGGTCCAGACCTCCTCGCCGGTCTCGGCGTCGACGGCGTGCAGCACGCCGGCGAGGTCGCCGACGAAGACGAGGCCGTGCCCGACGGCCGGCGACGATTCGCCGATGCCCATCCGCTCGCTCGCCCGGTAGCGCCACTTCAGCTCGCCGGTGTCGAGATCGAGGGCAATGAGCTCTCCCGTATAGGTGCCGACGTAGACCGTGCCGTCGGCGATGGCGGCCGACGAGTCGATGGATTCGCCCGCCTCGAACGACCAGAGCAGCCGGGGATTGTCCGGGACCGTGGCCGACGAGACGCCGGTCAGGCCGGTCGTGCCGCGGAACTGCGTCCAGGCGTCCGGCGGCGCCGCATCCTGGGCGGCTGCCGCGCCCGTGCCGGCCAGCAGCGCGAACGCCGCGAGCACGGTGATTGCGGCTGGAGTGGTCGAGCACGATTCTCGGTACGACTGGCTCAGTAGGCGCATTGATATACCTCCAACGCTTCGCGCGCCCCGAAGGGCCTCGGGTTGAACGTGCCGGTCCATTGCGTGGCCGCGGCCTCGGCGAGGGCCGACAGGTCGCGCTCCGGCACGCCGGTCGTGCGCAGATCGGCGGGAAAACCGCCCGACCTGCCGATGGCGACGAGACGCTCGGCCAGATGCTCTCCGGCGCTCGGAACGGCGGACGGCTGGGGCGCCCCGTTGACGAGTTCGCGGTAGAGGTCGTCCGCGGCCTGTGCGTTCCACCGCACGACGTGGGGCAGGAGTATCGCTAGCGCCACGCCGTGCGTCATGGCGTAGCGCGCCGTCAGCGGGTTCGCGCAGGCGTGGGCCGCCCCGAGCATCGATTGCTCGATCGCCACCCCTGCGTAGAACGCGCCGAGCTGCATCGCGCCGCGCGCCGCGACGTCGTCGGGGTGCTCCAGCACGCGTTCGTAGTTGGCGTTCAACAGGTGGAACGCTTCGCGCGAGAAGAGTGTCGAGATCGCGGTGCGGCGCTTGGTCACCGCCGTCTCCACCGCATGGGCGATCGCATCGAAGCCGCCGGCGGCGGTGACGGCGGCCGGTTGCGACAGGGTGAGGTCCGGGTCGAGAACCGCCACCCGGAAGGCGAGCTGCGGATCGCCGCACGCCATCTTCATGTGCGTTTCGGCATCGGCGATCACCGCGTAGCTCTGCGCCTCCGAGCCGGTGCCGGCGGTGGTGGGGACGGCAATCATCGGCAGCAGCGGCTTGTGGGCGTGCCCGTAGCCGCGGTAGTCGGCCATGGCGCCGCCGTTCGTCAGCAGCAGATTGATCCCCTTGGCGCAGTCCAGCGAGCTGCCGCCGCCCAGGCCGATCACCGAGTCCGGCCGGCGTGCCCGGGCGAACGCGACGCCCCGCTCGACCATCGCAGCGTCCGGATTCACGTCGAAGTCGTCGAAGACCTCCACGTCCAGCCCGGCGCTCCGCAGCAGGCCGAGCGCACGGTCGACGTGGCCGGCCTCCTCCAGGCCGCGGTCGGAGACCAGCAGCGGCTTCGAGAAGCCGAGTTCCCGCGCGAGCATCCCGAGGCGGTCGAGCGTGCCGGACCCGAACACGAGGCGCGTCGGCGCGTGAAAATCGAAGGGTGTCATCGCTCGTCCGGAACCGTCTGCCACCCGAATATACCCCGACGGCGCGGGGGTACGATCGAACTCCCGGCGTGCTCGTGCAGCACTCCAGTCGGCGGCGTTCATCGCCCGGCAAGCCCTTCCGCAAGAAGCGTTGCAGCGAGGTGATTCAAGCTGACGCCCTCGCTCTCGGCCCGTCTCGCAAGTCGCATATGCAGGGTCTTGGGGATGCGTTGCACGAACTGTCCGCTATAGGTCTTCGGCGCGGGCAACGTGCCGGCGTCCTCCTGTTCCGCGATCGTCCATGCCTCGAAAGCGTCGCGGGCTTCGGCGATTGCCTCCTCGACGGTTTCACCGTCCGCGATGCATCCGGGCAGGTCGGGGATGGTGACCATGTAGCCGCCGCCCTCGTCTTGCGGGATCGGGCTGAGCGTGATCGGATAGTCTTCGAATCTCATGTCGCGGCCTCCTCGATGAGCCCCGTCAGCCGTCTGATGTAGAACGGCTTGATCGGCTTGCGCATGGGAACCGTGAGGTGATGTCCACGCGTGTTCGTGAGCACGGCGTGACTCGTGCCACGCTGGCGGAACTTCAAGTTGTGTGCCCGTGCGAGGAGCTTGACGTCGGCCGCCGTCCAGTCCGCCCTCGGGTTGGCCTTCATCGACTCGAGGAGTCGGGCGGCCCTGCTCACGAATGAAATGATACTACATGTAGTATCGCGCGGCGCGACCGCGCGGTCCAGTTCCCGCCTATGACGGATCCGCCGTCGCGGTAGTCGCGAGCGCGCCCAGCGCGAAGACCTGCGGGTAGAGGGCCTCGGAGTACCAGAGCTTCGCGAAGTACAGGCCGATGGGCGTAGTTTCGACTCGTCGTCCCTCTCCCGTCGCATCCGTCAGCCATTGCGCGCCGCGGGCGACGGCGTTGTCGACATCGGCGATCGACGCAGCCCGCGGGAGCCGCACGTAGGTCGCCAGCGCCGAGACCGCAACGGCGGTCTCCTCGATGGAGGGCGGGACGCCGGGCGCGCCGCCCCAGCCGCCGTCCTCTCCCTGTGCGGCGATGAGCCAACGGGCCGCGCGGTGTTCGGTTGCGGCAGGCGCTTCCGCTGCGGGCAGGACCGCGAGCCCCTCGATGACGCGCGCGGTGCCGTAGACCGGATTGGCGTCGTTCGGAGCAGCCTGGTTCCCGAACCAGAGGGGGACCCAGGATCCGTCCGGATTCTGTGCCCTCTGCAGAAATTGGACCGCGTGGGCGGTGGCGCGCTCGGTTCGGACCCGCAGCGCGTCGGGCAGCAACCGCCGCCAGGCGGTCCACGCCCGCAGCGTGTGGGCGGTCAGGTCGGGGCTGCTGCGGTCGAACGGCAGCGCGCCCCAGCCGCGGCAGAAGGTCGGTATTCCGCCGTCGGCGTTCTGCAGGTCGAGGAGCCAGCCGATGCCGGCGCAGGCGGCCTCCCGGTGCGCAGGTTCGTCGGCGCCCAGCGCATGGAGAGCCAGCAGCGCGCCGGGCGTGTCGTCGGCGTCGGGAACCCCGCCCGGCAGGTCGGTCCAGGCCCACCCGCCCGGATCGGCGTCGGTGTAGACGTGCCGCTCGCGGTACTGCTGATCGAGAAGCCAGCGGCTCAGCGCCGAACGCTCCGCAGGGCGGAGCAGATCGCCCCAGTCGGGGCGGCGCGCCAGCACGTTGATGGCGAGCGTCGTTACCCACGTGGCCAGGTTGGTGTCGATGGGCCAGCTCCCGTCGGCGCGCACGGACCGTTCCAGGAACGCCACGCCGCGCTCCACCACGGGGTGCGTCGATTCGCCGGCCGCGACCAGGCTCATGACGACGAAGCTCGTCAGCGGCGTCGCCTCGAGGAATCCCCCGCCGCGCGGCTGGATCGCCTCCAGACGGCGCAGGGTGTGCTTGCGGGCCGCGCGGCGCACGAGACGCGTCAGGGGATTGCGCGTGGGGCGCTGCCGGTGGCGGGCCTGCCCGATGGCGATCAGGGCCGGCAGGGCGTAGCTGACCACCGGGAGCCGCAGCCAGCGGTACCAGGACGGCGGCACGGCGGCCAGCTCGAACGGGAGTTGCGGAACGTGGCGCCAGCCGCTGCCGATGATGCCGCCGGCGCCGCGCGGCAGACCACCGCCGGCGGCGTGGGCGCGCAGGTTTCCCGCGGCGGCGCGCGGCTCGTCGTCGCTGCCGTCGGCCTTCCGTTCGTCTCCGTCCAGGAGTCCGGCCAGCGCGAGGACGGTCAGGATCGGCACCGAGAACGTGCGGTCCTTGCCGTAGCGCCGGCTGATCGTCTCGGCGAGCGCCCGCGGACCCAGGTCGCCGGCCGCGCGCCGCATCCAGTCGCGCACTCGCCCGAGCGCGGCGGCGCACGGCGGGTCGTCCGTCCCGGCGATGGTGAGGGCCGCCCAGCAGAGCGCGGTGGTGCTGACGTTGCCGGGGCTGTCGGTGGTGTCGCCCCAGCCGCCGTCCTGATTCTGGGTCCGGATCAACCATGCCGCGCCGCCGCCGACGAGGGCGTCGTACGCGGCCCGCGGTCGAGAGCGGTCGACCAGCGCGAGCGCGATGATCGCGACGGCCGTGGACAGCGCCGACGACGACAGCTCGCCGTCCCAGTGGCCGTCCGCGTTGCGCGCGGCGAGCAGTCCGTCCGTGAGCCGGTCGAGCGTTGCCCTCCATGCCGCAGGGCCGGTCGGCGCCGGCGCTGCCGGCTTCATGGGAGCGGATCCCACCGCTGGATTCCTGCGAGCCCGTGGCGCAGCCGCGGGTGAGGGCGATAGTGATCGGGCACGGGTACGCCAAGGCGCGACAGGGGATGCACGCTCACAGGCTCAGGTGCCCCAGGGCGAGCAGGGCATAGAAGGTGTACTCGCAGTCCTGCACGTCGTCGCCCCAGCTTCCGTAGAAGCCGCCGGAGTTGCTCCAGAGGCTGTCGACGAAGTCGAGGCACGGCTCCCGCAGCGGCTCCAGCGGGACGTGGGCGCCGGTCAGCGCATGCAGCGCGGTGGCGGTCGAGAGCAGGTCCGGCATCGGCGTGGAAGGCGACGCGCAGAACCCGCCGGCCGGAAGATGGCGCGCCCGGAGCCATTCGGCCGCCTCGCGGTCGGCCGGCCGGGAGAGGCGGCGTTGCACGGTCACCGCCGCGGCGGTCGGCGGCGTCAGCCCCGTCGGCACGCCGGGCCGGTTCCCGTATCCTCCGTCCGCGGCGCGCAGCGCGGCCAGGCAGGCCAGGAGCCGATCGGGATTGTCGAGCCCGGCGCCGAGATCCTCGTACGCGCCGAGGGCCAGGAAGCAGCCGTACGCCGTGCCATGGTCGGCGGCGTCGGTCGGGCTGTAGCCGCCGTCCGGCGTGCGGAAGGACTCGAGACGGGCGAGGAGCGCCCGGGCCGGCGCGTCGCCCGCGGCCCCGATGTCGGCCCAGCAGCGGGCGAGACAGGCGGCGTGCACGAAGTCGAGCTCGGCCGGGTCGTCGTGGCGCTCAAGAAACCGCCGCACGGCGGGCACCGGCAGGTCGCGCCGCAGGGCGGTCAGCGCTTCGAGACCGAAGACGGTGTAGTAGAGGTCGCTCGCGCCGTCGCGATCCTGGAAGCCGCCGTCCGGATTCAGCCTGGTGGAAAGGAAGTCCGCCGTCAGGTCCGCCGCGTCACCGAGCAGCGTCGGCGACAGCCTGGCCACCTGCAGCATTTCGAGCCTCGAACTCACTGCACCAGCCTTGAATCTCGATGCTGAAGATCTTGCCGATGACCCGGCGCAACAACCCCTTGAGGCTCGGGTTGGTCAGGCCGGGCAGGCAGCGGATGGCCTCTTCCTTGTAGCCCTCCATCAGCCGGCGGCTGCGGTCGGCGGCGTCGAACCGCGTCAGCACCTCGCGCACCTCGTCCGAGCGGCCGTCGACGGCCTGCTCGCGACGCCACGCCGCCTCGAGGGTGGAGCGCGCGTCCGGCTCGGACTTGGCCTGCTCGTAGCCGACCGCGAGCGGCAGCGACGGGCGGAGCGCGGCCACGTCGTCCGGGGCGTCCGCGGACGGCTCGAAGTCGTCGAGATCGTCGCGGATCTGGTATGCGATCCCCAATGCGTCGCTGTACGCCCGCAGCTTCTCGAACACGTCCTCGTCGGCGCGGGCGCAGGCCGCCCCGAGCTCGAGCGCCACGCCGAACGCGGGCGCCGTCTTCTGGCGGAAGATCTGGAGCACCTGCTGCGAGCTGAGCGGCTTCGGACTGCGCGCCCAGGCCAGCTCCTCGCCCTGCCCGAGACAGAGCGTGCGGTGGCCGCGCGCGGCGATGGCCGTCATCCCGGCGCGGATCTCGGGGGCGAAGTCGCTCTCCGCGAGCAGCCGGTAGCCCTCGCCGATCAGGTAGTCGCCGGCGTTCAGCGCCGCCGGAATCCCGTGCGAGGCGTGCAGCGTCGGCTCGCCGTAGCGGCGCGCGTCGCCGTCCTCGATGTCGTCGTGCACGAGCGAGGCCTTGTGGAAGCACTCCACCGCCACCGCCACCTTGCGGAGCGCGTCGGGCGGCGTCGCGTGCGGGTCGTCCTGCAGCGCCTGGTAGACGCAGACGCTGAGGAAGGGCCGCCAGCGCTTGCCGGCGCGGGTCAGCTCGGCGCGCGCGAGCGTCTCGGTCTCGCCGGCCGGCGGGCCGCCGAACACCGCGTCGAGCGCCTCGGGCGCGAACCAGCTCTCCACGTCCCGGCGCAGCGCGTCGAGATCCAGCCGGCGCGTCCGGTCGTCGCTGGTGGCGTGGATGAAGTCCCAGACCCACTCGACGTCGACCCCGGTGTCCTTGCAGT
>WTGR01000517.1 GCA_011523485.1 Acidobacteriota bacterium | reverse complement strand
GCCGGCGGCGCGGACGTCGCCGGGGCGCCGGGCGAAGGGCTCGGCGGGCGGCAGGGCGCGCGCGACGTCACTCGCGACACCCTGGTCGACGACGTCGCGCGCCGGCGGAAGCGGCGTGGGCCACCGCCGAGCGGCAAGCAGCGGGGTCGAGTCCGTCGCGGCCATCTCCTCGATCGGGGTGATGCCCGCGATCGCCTCCCGGGAGAACGACCCGAGCGCGTAGGAGACGGCGCCCACCAGACGATCGTCGATGTAGACCGGGCTGCCGCTCATGCCCTGGATGACCCCGGTCTGCGCCAGCGGACCGCCTTCGAGCCTGGCGACGATGAGCGAGCGCCGGGGCCCCAGCACGTTGGTGAGCACGCCGAGCACCTGTACGTCGAACCGCTCACGGGTCGCTCCGCCGAATACCGTGACGCCGAAGCCCCGCATCCCGACCTCGATCTCGTCCACCGGCATCCGGGAGGTGACCGCCGGCAACGGGACCAGCGCCGCGGCCGCGAGTGCGATACCCGCGGCGACGGCCGAAAAGCGGCTTGGCGTGAGTCTCATGGCGACCGGGCTTCCTTCCCGTCGGGAACCATCATACCGTCAAGCGGCTCCCGGCGACCGCATTGACACCCCGATCCACGTCTGCTACGGTCAGAACTTGGCCCGCGCGGCCGGACGAGCGGCGGCAAGAACCGATGTTTCCCACGGTCAAGACGATGCGCAATCCTGGCGAGGCGGCGGAAAGTCGGCCCTGTTGGTGGCGCCGCACGTTTACCGCCTCGCAGGGAGGGGCTGGCTGACAGGCCGACGTCACTGGACAGAACAACCCAGCCTCTTCAACCCCCAGGGTGAAGAGGCTTTTTTTGTGGGCAGCGGGAACGAATGGCGGACGGCAGAACCCGGTTGTGCGCGACGGTGACGGCGGAGACGACGTCCGAGTTGCGCGCGCGGCGCGACGCGCAGGAGGAGGCGGACCTCGTGGAGTTGCGCCTGGACGGCGTGGCCGATCCGGATGTGGGCGGCGCGCTGGCGGACCGCCGACGGCCGGTGGTGGCCACCTGCCGGCCGACCTGGGAAGGAGGCGCGTTCGCGGGCAGCGAGGCCGAGCGCCGCCGCATTCTGCTGGAGGCCTGCCGCCTCGGCGCCGAGTACGTCGACGTGGAGCAGCGGGCCGGATTCGCGGATGAGGTGCTCGCTGCCCGCGGCGGCCGCGGGGTGGTCCTGTCGTTCCACGACTTCGACGGCGTACCGGCGGATCTGGAGGCCCGGTATCGGTCGATGCGGGCCACCGGAGCCGAGGTGGTCAAGATCGCGTCGACGGCGGGCAGCCTTGCGGAAGCTCTGCGGGTGGCGAGGCTTGGGAGCGACGACGAACCCCGGGTCCTGATCGGCATGGGGGTGGCGGGGATCCCGTCGCGGGTGCTGGCCGGCCGGTTCGGTTCGTGCTGGACCTACGCGGGCGACGGAATCGCGCCCGGGCAGATCGACCTGGGGCGGATGCGGGAGCAGTTCCGCTTTCGGGAGATCTCGAAGAGTACCGCCGTCTACGGTGTGCTCGGGTCGCCCATCGGTCACTCGCTCTCCCCGGCGATGCACAATGCCGGCTTTCGGGCGCACGGCATCGACGCGGTCTACCTGCCGCTCGAAGCCGCCGACGTGGAGGACTTCCTGAGCTTCGCCGACGCCGTCGGACTGCGGGGCGCCAGCGTCACCGCGCCCTTCAAGGAAGCGATCGGGCCGCACGTGGCCGAGCACGACGCCATCGGCAACGCGATTGGCGCGGTGAACACGGTGCGCCCTCTGGCCGGCGGGGGCTGGGAGGGCCTCAACACCGACGTGCCGGGACTGCTGGCGCCGCTGGCCGGCCGCATGGCGCTGGCCGGTGCGCGGGCGACGGTGCTGGGGTCGGGCGGGGTGGCCCGGGCCGCGGCGTTCGCGCTGCGCGGCGCGGGCGCGGACGTCACCGTTTGCGCGCGGCGTCCGGAACGGGCCGCCGCCGTCGCGGACGTGGCGCCCGGCACCCGTACGGCGCCGCTGCCGCCGCGACCGGCCTCCTGGGATCTGCTGGTCAACACCACGCCGCTGGGGACGTGGCCCGCTGCCGGACGGAGCCCGCTGCCGGACGGGCCGTTCGATGGACGCCTGGTGTACGACCTCGTGTACAACCCGCCGGAGACCCGCCTGATGGCGGACGCGGCGCGTGCGGGGTGCGACACGATCGGGGGGCTCGACATGCTCGTGGCGCAGGCCGTCCGCCAGTTCGCGTGGTGGACGGGCGAGACCCCGTCCGCCGATCGGTTCCGGCAGGCGGCCGAGCACGATCTCGCCCGGCAGGCGCAAGGGGTCTCGGGGACCGCCGCGCAGCCCGCGTGACGGAAGCGCCGTCATGGACACGATGACCGCAACGACGTTCGACGAGTTCCGAGAGCTGGCCCGCGGCGCCACGTTCGTGCCGGTCTGCCGGGAGGTGCTGGCCGACCTGCTGACCCCGGTCTCGGCCTTCCTCAAGGTGGCCGAGACCGCCGACCACGCGTTTCTCTTCGAGAGCGTGGCCGGGGGCGAGCATCTCGCCAGGTACTCGTTTCTCGGCAAGGATCCGTTCCTCGTTCTGCGGTCGGCGGAGGGCAGGACGATGCGGCAGCAGGGAGGGCGTTCGGAGGAGCTGGCCGAACCGTTCCTGGAAGCGTTGCGAGGACTGCTGGCTCGCTACCGCGCGCCGCGGGTGCCCGGCCTGCCCCGCTTCGCGGGCGGGGCGGTCGGATTTCTCGGGTACGACACCGCCAAGTGGTTCGAGCCGACCCTGGAACGGGCGCGCGCCGCGCATCCGAAGCCGGCCGAAGCGGGCGACGACGCGGCGTTCATGCTGTTCGACACCGTCATGGCCTTCGACCACGTCAAGCACCGCATCCTGATCATCGCCAACGCCGAGGTGGAGGAGGGTTGCGATCTCGAGGCGTGCTACGCGCTCGCGCTGTCCCGGATCGGCTTTCTGGAGGCCGAGCTGCGGCGCCAGCTCTCGGAGCCGCCGTCCGCCTCGGGGGGGGACGTATCGTTTCGCTCGAACACGACGCAGGCGGCCTTCGAGGATGCCGTGCGCCGCGCCAAGGACTACATCACGGCCGGCGACATCTTCCAGGTCGTGCTCTCGCAGCGGTTCGAGACCGAGATCGAAAGCGATCCGTTCACCGTCTATCGGGCGCTGCGGTACGTGAATCCGTCCCCCTACATGTACTTCATCCGCCTGGGAGGGGTTTCCATCGTCGGATCGTCACCCGAGATGCTCGTGCGCGTCGAGGGCCGGCGCGCCGAGACGCACCCGATCGCCGGCACGCGGCCGCGGGGGGTGACCGCCGAGGCGGACGCGAGGCTGGCCGACGAGTTGCGGGCCAACGAGAAGGAGCGGGCCGAGCACGTGATGCTGGTCGACCTCGGCCGCAACGATCTCGGGAGGGTATCCGCCTACGGCTCCGTGCAGGTGCCGCAGTACATGGCGCTGGAGCGGTACTCGCACGTGATGCACCTGGTCTCGAGGGTCGTGGGCGAGCTGACCGACGACCATGACCGGCTCGACGCCCTCGCGGCGTGCTTTCCGGCGGGCACGGTGTCCGGGGCCCCGAAGATCCGTGCGATGGAGATCATCGACGAGCTCGAGCCGACACGTCGCGGCATCTATGCCGGCGCGGTCGGCTACGTCGACTTCGCCGGGCATCTGGATTGCTGCATTACGATCCGCACCATCGTGATTCGCGACGGACGCGCGTGGGTGCAGGCCGGGGCCGGCATCGTCGCCGATTCGGATCCGACGGCCGAGTACGAAGAGACGCGGGCCAAGGCGTCGGCGCTCTTCGGTGCGCTGCACATGGCCGAGAGCGGGCGCGGGCCGTCGGCCAGCGGAGCAAGGAATCGGTGATGGTGCTCGTGATCGACAACTACGACTCGTTCACCTACAACCTGGTGCAGTACCTGGGAGAGCTGGGCGCCGTGCTGCGCGTGGTCCGCAACGACGCCCTCACCGTGGCCGATGTCGACCGGCTCGACGTGGAGCGCATCGTGATCTCGCCGGGGCCGGGCCGGCCGGAGCAGGCCGGAATCACGGTCGACCTCATCCGCGCGTACGCGCCGCGGGTTCCGATTCTCGGCGTCTGCCTCGGGCACCAAGCGATCGGTATCGCGTTCGGCGGTGCGGTGGTGGCCGCGCCGGCCCTGCTGCACGGAAAGACGTCCACGGTCGAGCACGACGGGCGGGGCGTGTTCGACGGTCTCACCGAGCCGTTCCCCGCCGGAAGATACCATTCGCTGGCCGTCGATCGAACCACGGTGCCCGACGGCCTCGAGGTGGCGGCGACGGCGCGCGAGGACGGGACCATCATGGCGGTCCGCCATCGCCGCTGGCCGGTCCATGGCGTGCAGTTCCATCCCGAATCGGTGCTGACCGGCGAGGGTCGGCGCGTCCTGGGCAACTTCCTCGCCTGCCGGGTTCCCTGAGAGTCATGCGCGAGACACTCGACACGCTGCTCCGGCGCGAGGATCTGACCGAGGCGCAGGCCGCGGACGCGATGGACCAGGTGATGCAGGGCGCCGCCACGCCCGCGCAGATCGCCGGCTTCCTCGTCGCCCTGACCATGAAGGGGGAGCGCCCGGGGGAGATCGTCGGTCTCGCCCGCGCCATGCGGGCGCATGCGGTGGCCCTGTCGCGGCCCCGCGAGTCGAGCTTCGACACCTGCGGGACCGGCGGCGACCGGTCGCATACGTTCAACGTCTCGTCGCTCTCCGCCATCGTGCTCGCCGCCTGCGGCGTCGAGGTGGCCAAGCACGGCAACCGCTCGGTGTCGAGCCGCTGCGGAAGCGCCGACCTGTTCGAGGCGCTCGGGGTGAACCTGGCCGCGCCGCCCGCGGTGGTCGAGCGCTGTCTCGACGAGGCCGGCATCGCGTTCTTCTTCGCGCCCGCCTTTCATCCGTCCATGCGGCACGCCGGCCCGGTCCGGCGGGAGCTCGGCATCCGCACGGCGTTCAACCTGCTCGGCCCCCTCACCAATCCCGCCGGCGCACGCCGCCAGGTGGTCGGGGTGCCGCGGCCGGAACTGGCCGAGCTGGTCGCCCGCGCGCTGGCCGAGCTGGGCTCCGAGCGCGCCTGGGTGGTGCACGGCGCGGAGGGACTGGACGAAGTCTCGGCGGTGGGAAACACGAAGGTCTGCGAGGTGCGCGCCGGAACGGTCTCGACGCTCCACGTGCATCCGTCCGATTTCGGCCTGACGCCGACGACCCTGGACCGGCTGCGTGTCGACGGGCTCGACGACAGCGTTCGCATCGCACGTGCCGTGCTGGGCGGCGAGTCGGGCCCGCCGCGCGACTTCGTGCTCGCCAACGCCGCGGCCGGGCTGCTGGTGGCCGGCCGCGTCGACTCGTTGGAGGATGGCATGCAGATGGGGCTCGACGCACTGCGGAGCGGCCGTGCGGCGGCGACCGTGGAGCGCATGGCGCAGTGCTCGCAGGCCCCGGAGGCGGAAGGATGACCGCCGCCGCGCACGCCGCGCCGGCCGACCTGCTGGGGACCATAGTCGAGGCCACACGCCGCGCGGTGGAGGAGCGGCGGGCGCGCTGCCCGCTGCAGGAAATCGAGCGCGCCGCCGCCCGCCGGCGGCCGGGCGGGGATCGCTTCGCCGCCGCGCTGGCCGATCCGGAACGCTGCAGCGTGATCGCGGAATGCAAGCGCCGCTCGCCCTCGCGCGGCGTGATCCGCGCCGACTACGAACCCACGCAGATCGCGGCCGGCTACGCGGCGGCCGGCGCCGCGGCGGTCTCCGTCCTGACCGAGCCCGCCTTCTTCGACGGCGATCTCGATCATCTCCGCGCGGTGCGCGAGCGGGTGGACGTGCCGTTGCTGCAGAAGGACTTCATCGTCTCCGAGTACCAGTTGATCGAGGGGCGGGCGGCCGGCGCCGACGCCGCCCTCCTGATCGCGGCTGCGCTCGACGACCGGACGCTCCGCAGACTTGCCGCGGAGGCCGCCGGTCTGGAGCTTGCCGTGCTGGCCGAGGTCCACAATCGGCGCGAGCTCGACAGGGTGCTCGGCGCGGGAGCGCCGGTGGTCGGCGTCAACAACCGCAACCTCCGGACGCTCGCCGTCGATCTCGATGCGTCCCGGACCCTGATCGAAGCGATTCCGGAAGGGGTCGTCGCGGTGGCGGAGAGCGGGCTGCGCAGCGCGGCCGACCTGCAGGCGCTGCGGGACGCGGGGTACGACGCGTTCCTGATGGGCGAGTCGCTCATGAGCCGGTCGGACCCCGGCGCCGCCCTCGCAGGGTTGCTCGCCGCGGTCGAGCCGGCGCCGCGGGGCGCCCGCGGCGGCGTCACTGCCTGAGATCGAGAACATGGCTCGTGCGAAGGTGAAGGTCTGCGGCATCACGCGACGGGACGACGCCCTGCGCGCGGCCGATCTCGGGGCGTCGGCCGTCGGCTTCGTCTTCTGGCCGCGGAGCCCGCGCTACGTCGAGCCCGAGACCGCGGCGGCATTCGCCCGCGAGCTGCCCGCCGACGTCGCGCCGGTAGGGGTCTTCGTCGATCCCGCGCTGAGCGACGTTCGGCGCATCGCCGAGCTCGTGGGCCTGGCCGCGGTTCAGCTCCATGGAGACGAGCCGGCCACGCTGTGCGACGGGTTGCCGTATCGCGTGCTGAAGGCGGTGGCGGTGGAGGGCGAGACCACCACCAGCGACGCCGCCGGCCGGGTGCCCGGCCACATCACCGTGCTGCTCGACGCCCGCGACCCGGTACGCCGGGGAGGGACCGGACGAACCGTCGATTGGCGTGTGGCGGCCGGCGTGGCCGCCCGCCGCCGGATCTTCCTCGCCGGCGGCCTCGCTCCGGAGAACGTGGGCGCCGCGCTGAGCACCGTCCAGCCGTACGGGATCGACGTATCGAGCGGTGTCGAGGAGCAGCCGGGCCGCAAGGACGCCGGCCGGCTGCGCGAGTTCTTCGAGGAGGTGGCACGCGCATGACGGCACCGAGCTTCGGGCGGCGCGATCCGGACGAGCACGGCTATTTCGGCGAGTACGGCGGCCGGTTCGTGCCGGAGACTCTCGTGGCGCCGGTGGAGGAGCTGGAGCGGGCGTACCGCGAGATCCGCGAGGATCCGGCCTTCTCCGTGGAACTGCAGGCGCTGCTGCGGCATTATGTCGGCCGGCCGACACCCGTCTACGAGGCGACCCGCCTGCGGGCCGCGCTGGAAGCCGGCGCGGGATCGGGCGGCGTGGCGCGGATCTTTCTGAAGCGGGAGGACCTGGCCCATACCGGCGCCCACAAGATCAACAACGCGCTGGGCCAGGCGTTGCTCGCGGTCAGGATGGGCAAGCGGCGGGTCGTGGCGGAGACCGGCGCCGGACAGCACGGCGTGGCCACGGCCACCGCCTGCGCGCTGCTCGGGCTCGCGTGCGAGGTCTACATGGGCGCCGACGACATGCGGCGGCAGGCGCTCAACGTCTATCGGATGCGCCTGCTCGGGGCGACCGTCTCGCAGGTCGACTCCGGGAGCCGGACATTGAAGGACGCCATCAACGAGGCGATGCGGGACTGGGTGACGAACGTCGAGGACACCTACTACCTGCTGGGCTCGGTGCTGGGCCCGCACCCGTATCCGCTGATGGTGCGCGAGTTCCAGTCGGTGATCGGCCGCGAGGCGCGTACGCAACTGGACGAGCTGGCGGGTCGGGCCCCGGACGTCGTGGTCGCCTGCGTGGGGGGAGGCAGCAACGCCCTGGGCATCTTCGACGGCTTCGTCGACGACGCCGACGTGCGGCTGGTCGGCGTCGAGGCGGGCGGCGAGGCGCTGGTGGCGGGGCGTCACGCGGCGCGATTCGCGACCGGGGTGGCCGGTGTGCTGCAAGGCACGCGGAGCTATCTGCTGCAGGACCTCGACGGCAACATCGAGCCCACGCACTCGGTGTCGGCCGGGCTCGACTACGCCGCGGTGGGGCCCGAGCACGCGTGGCTCCGCGATCTCGGTCGCGCGGAGTACGCCTCGGCGTCCGATGACGAGGCGCTCGCCGCGTTCCGGCTGCTCGCCCGCACCGAAGGGATTCTGCCGGCCCTCGAGTCGGCCCACGCGGTGTCGCACGCAAGCCGCCTCGCGCAGCGCCTGGGCCGCGAACGCATCATCGCCGTGAACCTGTCCGGGCGGGGCGACAAGGATGTGGACGCGATCAGGGAACGCGAGCCGGCGGAGGGATAGCAAGAGCATGTCGCGTCTGGAGCGTACTTTCGAGACCTTGCGGCGCCGCGGCCGGCACGGCCTCGTGACGTTCACGACGGCCGGCGATCCGGATCTGGAGCGTTCCGCCGAGATCCTGCAGGTGCTGGATCGGGCCGGCGCCGACGTGCTGGAGGTCGGCGTGCCGTTTTCCGACCCGCTCGCCGACGGACCGGTGATTCAGCGGGCGTCGGAACGGGCCCTGCGCGCCGGCGCCACGCTCGCCCGCGTGCTGGACCTCGTGTCCGAGGTGCGACCGGACATCTCGGCCGGAATCGTGCTGTTCACCTATGCCAACCCGGTCGTGCGCATGGGCACGAGCCGGTTCGTCGAGCGGGCCGCGGCGGCCGGCGTCGACGGCGTGCTCGCCCTCGATCTGCCGATCGAGGAGGCCGACGGGTTTCGCGACGCGACGCTGGGCGCCGGAATCGACCCGATCTTCCTGCTCAGCCCCACCACGACCGACGCGCGCATCCGCCGGGCGGCGGAGTTGGGGCGCGGGTTCCTCTACGGCATATCGCGGCTGGGGGTGACCGGCGCCCGCAGCGCGATTGCCGACGGCGCAGAGGCCCTGGTCGGCCGCATTCGGCGGGCTACCGATCTGCCGGTCGCGCTCGGCTTCGGCATCTCGCGCCCGGAACACGTGGCGGAAGTGGGACGCTGGGCCGACGCGGCGGTCGTCGGCAGCGCGTTGATCGACGTCATCGCGCGGGCCGCGCCGCACAGCGTGCTGGGTGACGTGGAACGGTACGTGCGGTGGCTGCGCGGCGAGATCGACACTCCCGAGGGCCGCGCCGCGTCCGTGGGCGCCGGAGAGCAGTGAGATGCCGGACGGCAGGTCCCAGGGCGATCCTCCGGCGCCCGCAGGCATCGCGGAGCGGCTCGATGCGTACCGGCGTCGGATCGATCGATTGGACGAAGAAATCGTGCGGCTCCTGAACGCCCGCGCGACCTGCGCGGACGAGATCGGGCGGCTCAAGGAACAGGTGGGAATGGAAGTCTACCAGCCGGGTCGGGAACGGACCGTGCTGGATCACGTGCGGCGGGTGAACGCGGGTCCCCTGGCGGACGTCGCGATAATCCGCCTGTTCGAGCGGATCATCGACGAGTCGCGCCGTCTGGAACGGCTGCGGGATGCGGGAGAGCCCGGGAACGGGTAGCCCGGCCGGGCGCGCCGGGCGCAGGGAGTAGAGTGCGATGGTGGTCGTCATGCAGGAACGCGCGTCGGAGGACCAGATTCAGCACGTCATCGCCACGCTCGTCGAGCGGAACTTCGACGTGCATCGCTCGACCGGCGCGCTCAAGACCGTGCTCGGGGCGGTCGGCGGGAACCGGGAATTCGACACCGGGGTGATCGAGGTCATGGACGGCGTGCAGCAGGTGCTGCGCATCACCGAGCCCTACAAGCTGGCCAGCCGCACCTTCAGGCCGACTTCCACCGTCGTTTCGCTGGGCGGGTTCCGGATCGGCGGCGACGAGGTGATCGTCATGGCGGGGCCCTGCTCCGCCGAAACGGAGCAGCAGGTCGAAGCCGCCGCCGCCACGGTAGCCGGGGCCGGCGCCAAGATGCTGCGCGGAGGCGCGTTCAAGCCGCGCAGCTCGCCCTACAGCTTCCAGGGCCTCGGCGAGGCGGGCCTGCGAATGCTGCGCGCCGCCTGCGATCGGCATCGGCTGAAGCTGGTGACCGAGGTGATGGACGTCAGCCAGATCGAGCTGGTGGGCAGGTATGCCGACATGCTGCAGGTGGGCGCCCGCAACATGCAGAACTACAGCCTTCTGCGGGAGCTCGGGCGGTCGCGGACGCCCATTCTGCTCAAGCGCGGCATCTCGGCGACGATCGAGGAGTGGCTGCTCTCGTCGGAGTACGTGCTGGCCGGCGGCAACGGCAACGTGGTCCTCTGCGAGCGGGGCATCCGCACGTTCGAGCCGTACACCCGGAATACGCTGGACATCTCGGCGATCCCGGTTATTCACAAGCTGAGCCATCTGCCCATCATCGTCG
>WTGR01000241.1 GCA_011523485.1 Acidobacteriota bacterium | reverse complement strand
AAGACATTGGACGAAGCCGTGTTCCGTCCCTTGACCACCTTCCCGAACAGGCCGTTCACGCTGACGATGTCGGTGGCGTTGATGATGAGGCGACCTCCCACGAGGTGGATGTCCTCCTGCACCTCCGGGAATCTGGCCGGCGAGAAGGGCGGCACACCGATGTCCAGCCCGGACGCGGCGTTGACCATCCGGTAGTCGACGCCCACGATTACGCGGCCGCCGGCCGGCACGAAGAGCGACCCGTTGAAGAACAGGTCCGCCGGGATGTCCTCGGTACGGTACCGATAGCCGACTTCCGCACTGGCGCCCACCCGCTCCGCGAACTTGCCGATGATGATCGAACCCTCGAAGCCGTTGCCGCCGTCACCGAGGGCATTGATGTGGCCGGTCTCGTAGCCGCCGGCAGCGATCGCCCCGACGCGGAGCGCGACGCTCGGAGCGTCGCTCACCAGTTCGTCCACGACCCGCCACGTCAATGCCACGTTCGTGTCCACCAGGCCGGCGAAGCTCTCGGACGTGGTCGGGGTCCCGGCAGGCGGCCCCGGAAAGAGGCTCGACGCCGCTCCGGATTGCACGTCGATCGCCACCGCATCGGTGAGCGCATAGTTGAAGCCGAACCAGAAGGTGTTCTGCGACAAGGTCGCCGGCAAGGTTCTGTCCACAGGGAGACTGTTCTCGCTACGGAAATACTTGTCGGTGAATTGCCTCACGAACGA
Organism: Acidobacteriota bacterium; assembly: GCA_011523485.1. Next base: position 1,737 of record WTGR01000241.1, on the reverse strand, counting down.
GAAGTTGACGCTACCGGTCCCCGGCTCGGCGATCCAGGCCGATCCTTGCGCCGATGCCGGCGCCGCCGACAGGCCTGTCAGCAACCCCAGGCAAACCGGAATCACCACGAGCGAACGATGTGTGTGTCGCATGATCCGTCAATTCTCCCGTCAGTGCAGTCCCTCTCGGAATCTGGCCAATGAAGCCGGTCTCTACCGGTCAGGAGAGCTTGTAGCGGCGGGTCAGGAAGTAGTACACGAGTTCCAGCTTGAGCGTGCACTCGTCGCCCTGCACCGCCGCGCCGCCGCACAGCGCCGTCACTTCCGCCGTGGCGTCGCTGGCAGAATGCGCCGCCTCGAGGTCGGCTCGCAGGGTCTCGGCCCGATTGCGGTCGAGCCGCTGCACGGGACAGCCATTGCAGACGAGCGTGTCGAACGTGAGCGCCTTGCCCTGTGAGTACGCGGCGCGCGGGCTCACCTTGCCGGCGCCGGCGCCGATGGAGCCGGATGCCTCCGCCCACCCGTGGAGCAGCAGGATACCGGCAGCAAGCAGCACGCCAAGAAAAAGGAATCGTCTCATTTCTTCCTCCTCAAAATTCTGCAGCGTGAACCCGCGCAGCGCCGCGGCCAGCTCCACCCGGTCGGCGTCGAGTTCGGTCCTCACCTCGAACCCGAGCCGCCGCAGCGCCGCCGACATGTCGCGGGCGTCGTTCTCCTACCCCGGTCGGGCGTCGCCATCGTGGCTACGGCTGCCCCCAAGCGACAACTCTTGGCCCCTCAATCGCGTAGCCGTCGGACCCCGCCAGATACATTCGGACCGGAGGCCGTTGCTCACCGCCCCGTGGACGTAGAGCAACCCCTGTCTACTAGATAAGGCGTCGGGGAAACAGGAACCGAACAGCCAGAACACAGAAAATCGTCAGCTCGTGGATGGTCGGAGCGCCGCCGGACGACGCCCGGTGAGCTTGCCGCGAGGAGAGACTCGCCAATTCAAACCAGTCCACGACGTCGCCAGCACCGTCGACGCAAACGCTGCGCCCGCCGGGACGCGGGTTCTCCGCGCCGCAGAACCAGGAACCGCCGCGCGCTCCCGTCGTCCGGCTCAACCACGCCACCTGCGCCGGCGCATCCGTACCAGCTCACGCCCTTCCGAGACGGTCCCGTTCGCGTGGCGGATGACCCAGGCCGCTCAGGCCCGTCCGGTCCACGCTCACTCCGTCGCGTTCGACTGATCGGTGGAACGCCGCTCCGGCCTCGGCGAGTCGCTTCCACTCCCCTTCGGTCTTCGTCGTGACCAACGGCAGGGCATCTGCCGTCACGGACAGGTCGTACGCCAGGTTCTCCAGGCTTTCCCGTTCGTGCTCGCGCTCATCGGCCAGGATCAGCAGGATGTCGATGTCGCTGTCCTTGTTCCAGTCTCCCCTGGCCTTCGAGCCGTAGATGACCACGTCCTTCACCGTTTCGGGGTATCTGGTCTTGATCGCCCCGAGGAACTCGTCGAGCCACTTGCGCTCCTCCGGGTCCCACTCTGCGACGATTTCGATTCCGCGCGCCCCCCGGCGCTTCCCGCGTGTCATCGCTTCCATCCTAGCATTGCTCTGCTTCACCCCGGAGGTGGTTAAGCGCTCTGTCAAGCAGGACGCTGCTCGCCGGGCGGTGGTATGCGAGCCGTCGCCCCCGACCAGCGTGTAGCGGAAGACGAGGAGTGAGGTGGTCCCGGTCGTTTGGACCATTCGAGGGCTTCGATAAGGTGTATCC
>WTGR01000358.1 GCA_011523485.1 Acidobacteriota bacterium | reverse complement strand
GTCGGGAAGACCACGCTGATCCGCCGCTACATGCGGCAGCACGATCCGGACGCCCTGCTCGTCTCCGGCGAGGACATCGACGTGCGGGAGTATCTCGAGAGCCAGTCGCTGGCGAAGCTGCGGGCCTTCGTCGGCCGGCGCCGGACGCTGATCGTCGACGAGGCGCAGCACGTCCGCAAGATCGGCCTCAACCTCAAGCTGCTCGCCGATCACGTCGAGGGGCTGCGCATCGTCGCGACCGGCTCGTCGTCCTTCGACCTGGCGCAGCAGACCGGCGAGCCGCTCACGGGGCGGAAGCTGACGCTCCTGCTCCTGCCCCTCGCCCAACTGGAGCTGCAGGACGTCGAGACCGCCCACGAGACGCGCGCGCACCTGGAGATGCGGCTGATCCACGGGTCGTACCCGGAGGTCGTCCTGACGGACTCGACCGAGGATCGGGAGCGCTACCTGAAGGAGCTGATCGCGTCCTACCTGTTCAAGGACATCCTGCAGCTCGAGGGCGTCCGGCACGCCGACAAGCTGTTGCGCCTGCTGCAGGCGCTCGCCTTCCAGATCGGCGGGGAGGTCTCGGTCGCCGAGCTCGGGACGCGGCTCGGGATGAGCAGGAACACGGTGGAGCGTTACCTCGATCTGCTGGAGAAGGCCTACGTCATCTACGGTCGGCTCGGCTTCAGCCGCAACCTGCGCAAGGAGATCGCCAGGAGCCGGCGCTACTACTTCTACGACAACGGCATCCGGAACGGGCTGATCAACAACTTCAACCCGCTCGCCCTGCGCGACGACGCCGGCGCCCTGTGGGAGAACTACATCATGGTCGAGCGACTCAAGCACAACCTCTACACGGGGCGGCACGCCGAGAGCTACTTCTGGCGCACCTACGACCGGCAGGAGATCGACCTGATCGAGGAGCGGGCCGGACGCCTGGACGCGGTGGAGATGAAGTGGTCGCCGAAGCCCGGGCTTCGCGCGCCCCGCGCCTGGCGGCAGGCGTACCCGGACAGCACGTTCCGCGTCGTCGACCGGGAGAGCTATCTGGAGTTCATCACAGGCGGGTGAGACGGCCCTCGCGGGAAGACGGTTTCGGTCTACAGGAACCTGCTCGGCTTGTCGTAGCTCAGGACGAGTTGACGCGATGCATGGTGGCGAGTCGGATGCCTTCGGTCTCCGCCGCGAACGACGATCACTCACGCGCCGGCGGCTCGCCGGCGGGCAGCAGCGGCGCCGTCGCGTCGGGTACCGTCCTGACCACGCCCTCCAACTCCGGGTACCGCATTACCATCTCCTCCCGCCACGCGCCGCCCACCTCCAGGCCGAGCTGGTGCTTCAGCGTGGCGGCGTTGGCCACCGCCTTCGCGGCGAAGTGGTTGTTCATGTAGAGGTAGAGCCGCTTGACGAGGCGGGCGGCGGCGTCCGCGGTGTCCCGGAAGGGTTGCAGCTCGGCGGGTGAGTAGTGGTAGTCGTAGCGCTCCTCGGCCCGGTCGTGCCGCCACCACTTGCGGGCGTTGCGACCGTGCAGCCGCATGTAGCAGAAGCTCTCGACGTTGGGGAGGTGGTTCTGGGCGATGGACAGGCGGAACTTCGGCTCGTCGATCTGCACCCAGGCGGCGCCGAGGCCGTTCAGAAGCCGCAGCGTGCCCGCGACGTCGTCGCTCCAGCTCCGGTGCCGCAGCTCAACAGCGACCGGGCAGTCCGACAGCGCCTCGATGAGCCATGCCAGATGATCGTGCGCCGCCGCGTCGTTCTTGAAGCTGGCGGGGAACTGCGCCAGCAGGGCGCCGAGCTTGCCGGCCTCGTGGAGGGGAACGATGGCCTCGAGAAACCGGTCGACATCGCCGCGTTCGGCCTTGGCATTCTTGCTGTTGCCGGTGGCCGCGGTGAACATCTTCGGGTGGGTGAACTGCTGGTACAGCTTGACCGCGAAGGCGAAGTCGTCGGGCGTCCGGTCGGCCCAGGCGGCGGTGACGGCGCGGCGCGGCACGCCGTAGAAGGTCGAGTTCACCTCGACGGTGTCGAAGTGCCGCGCGTAGTACTCGAGCTCGTCGAATCCGGGCGGTCGGTGCCGGCGTCCCCGGGGCGGGTAGAAAATGCCGTCCCAGGCGCCGTCCCCGCCGGGGTAGTGCCACCCGCTGGTGCCGATGCGGATCCGGCGCCCGGTCATCGGGCGCCATTGTAGTTTCCTTCGCCGGACCGGGACGACGAGCGGACGCGCAGGAGGCGCCGGCGCGAGCCCCCGGCGTCGTCGTCGCCGACCCGAGTTCGAGGAAGAAGACGGGGCCAGGCTTTGAGCGCCCGCCGGCGTCGACTACTTCGCCGCCTCCGCGGCCGCCGCTTCGGCCGCCTGCCGCTCGAGGTTGCGGTTGATCTCCAGGATGTGGCGGATGTCGTGATTGCCCTCGTGACAGGCGTACTCGTACATCGGCCCCTCGGTGCGGAGCATCGGCACCACGCCGCCCC
>WTGR01000824.1 GCA_011523485.1 Acidobacteriota bacterium | reverse complement strand
GCCGCGTCGGGATAGACCGGCATTCGTTCGCGGCGCCAGCCCGCCAGATCGGGGACGAGGATGTCCTCGCCCAGGTGCAGCTCCGGCTCGTCGATGATCCACCAGCCGCCGGGGCCGCCGGCGTCGTGATCGAAGGGGCCGCCGATCCTGACACCCAGGGATGAGCTGGCCCGTGCGTGCGGCATGGCCGGCCGCGGATTGGTGTGGAGCACGCCGTCGACGATCTCCGCGACGCGATGGGGCGGGGCGTCCAGCACGTCGTGGTAGGTCGCCCGCGGTGGCGGGCTCGACTTACGCTGCCGTGCTGCTGTGTCTGTCGCGCTCATTCCGCCCTCGCCTCCTCCCGCCATTGTACGCGGCGGTCCGGAGAGGTCGATGCACGCGTGGAGCCCGCCGGCCGCTCCGTCTCTCCCTGGTCCGATATGGTGTACCGTGGACGGCCGCACCGATGACCCGGGCCAACATCCTCAACACGGGAACCGCCAGCTACCTGGAGCTGATCGGCAACGGCAAGACGTACCGCGTTCCCCCGTACCAGCGGGACTACGCCTGGACGCAGCAGGAGTGGGAGGACCTCTGGAACGACGTCGTCGAAATGCGCGGCGACCCCGAAGGTCGTCACTACATGGGCGCCCTGGTCGTCCAGACCCATGGTGACCGCGAGTTCCTGGTCATCGACGGCCAGCAGCGGTTGGCAACCATCTCGCTGCTCGCCCTGGCGGTCATTCAGAAGCTGCGGCGCATGGCGGATGGTGGCGCGGATCAGGAGCGGAACCGGGAACGCGCCGCAGGGCTCCGCAACCGCTTCATCGGCGAGAAGGACCCGGCGTCGCTGGTCGAGAGCAGCCGGCTGCACCTGAACGAGACCGACGACTCCTTCTACCAGGACTACCTCGTTCAGCTCGAGGCTCCACTGAATCCCCGCGGCCTGCCGCAGTCGAGTGCTCTCCTGTGGAAGTGCTATCGGTACTTCTCCAGGCAGATCGACCAGTTGTTCGGAGACGCACAGGACAACGGCGAGGAGATCGCGCAGATCCTGTCGGAGACCGTCGCCCGCCGCCTGCTCTTCATTCTCATCACAGTGGACGACGAGCTGAACGCCTACACCCTGTTCGAGACGCTCAACGCCCGCGGCCTGGAGCTGACGGCGACCGATCTGCTGAGGAACTACTTCTTCTCGAAAGTGCGTACGCCAAGCGACATCGACTCGCTGAAGCGGCGCTGGCAATCACTGATCGCGACCGTGACGCAGGAGGACTTCCCCCACTTTCTTCGCTTCCACCTCCTGCGCGAGGAGCCGCATATCCGCCGCAAGCGGCTGTTCAAGCTGGTGCGTGACCGCGTCCGGACGCCGGACGATACGTTCGCGTTCGTGAAGGCGTTGGAGGCGCACGCCGAGCTCTTTGCGGCACTGGCCGACGTCAACCACGGCTACTGGATGGACCTGCCCGCGGCCAAGCGCTTTGTCCAGGAGCTGAACCTCTTCGGCGCCCGGCAAATGACGCCGGTCTTCTTCGCCGCGTGGCGCAGGTTCTCGGACGACGACTTCGTCCGGCTGCTGAAGCTGGCCAGCGTCATGGTCTTCCGCTACTCGATCGTCAGCGCCCTGAATCCCAACCTGCTGGAGCGCGTTTCGCATTTGGCGGCGAAGGCTGTTCTCGACGGGCGCGCGACCCGTCCCGGGGCGGTATTCGCGCTGCTCCGGACAACCTACGTGGATGACGACCGATTCGAGAGCGACTTCGGACGGTGGACGGTCGGTACGAGAGGAAGGCGCAAGAAGCTCGCCCGCTACGTCCTTGCCCGGCTGGAGACGCAAGCCGGCAATCGCAGAGTCGATCCCGAGACCGACCCTGCCACCGTGGAACACGTGCTGCCCGAGAACCCGGCCGGGGAATGGCCCGAGGTTTTCCCCGCGGACCGTTGGGATGCAGCCGTTCCCCGGCTCGGGAACCTGACCCTGCTCGAGCGAACGCTGAACCGGAGCGTCGGCAACGCGGCGTACCCGGCGAAGCGGGCTGCCTACGAGACGAGTGCGTACGCGCTGGCGAGGGAGATCGCCGACATGGCGCCGGAGGAATGGACGCCTGCGCTGCTGGAAGAGCGACAGCGGAGGCTCGCGGCGCGGGCCGTGCGCCTGTGGCGGTCGGACTTCGCGTAGCGGGATCTCGTCCGAGAGCCGCCTGCGGGGAACCCGCACGACATTGCACCTGTGGAATGCGCGGGTCGCGGCGGCGGAGTCTCGCCGCGCCTCAACGGTCGTCGCCAGCGCGTGATCTGCGGAGGAGCTGATCGAAAGTCGTCGTCCCGACCACCGCACGGGCATGCTGCGGCGGCGATCTGATTCGGGGCCGCCGCCCGGACGACGCCATCCGGCCCGCTGTGGTATAACCACCAGAGCACGGACAGCCTATGGACATCTCCCGCCGCACGTTCCTGAAGGCCTCGGTCACCG
>WTGR01000419.1 GCA_011523485.1 Acidobacteriota bacterium | reverse complement strand
CGCGCTCGAGCAGAAGCGCGACGACGAGGAGGCCCGCGGTTAGATCGAGACCGCCTATCCGGACTATCTCGGCGCCCAGGACACGTTCTACGTGAGCACGCTGAAGGGGTCGGCCGGATTCACCAGCAGACGTTCATCGACACGTACTCGAAGTAGGCTGCGGCGAAGCTGTACACCGCGAAGATGGCGACCACGGCTGCGGACTTGCTTAACGACCGTGTCCTCCGTTCTTCGAGCAACAGCAGCTCCCGTTGCTGCGCATCCTCGACCGCAGCACGGAGTTCAGTGGCCGCCACGATGAGCGCCCCTATCAGGATGCAATGGACGCCCTTCGTTCCTGATGCCCGGCCGCGGGACTGAAGTGGACCCTCGCGGGCCGACGGCATCAAAGTGCTTAAGGGGAGGGAGACGCAAGGTCTTCCCGGGCAACCGGAGGGTCCAGCATGGAGAGTAGCGGAACCGTCGTCGGCGTGGACATTGCGAAGCGGGTGTTCCAGTTGCACTGGGTCGAGACGGAGACGGGCGGGCTCGTGGGCCTGCGACCGAGCGACGTCTCACGGTCTGGCACCGCCAGAACCTGGCCAGCCGGCGGATCGCATCCCGGGTGTCGGGGTGCTGAGCGCGACCGCCGCGGTGGTCACGATGGGCGATCCGGCAACGTTCCGGTCCAGACGGGAATTCGCGGCTTGGCTCGGTCTCGTGCCTTGGCACACGGGCACCGGTGGGCGAGTACGCGTGCTCGGTATCTCGAAGCGTGGGGACACCCATCTTCGAACGCTGCTGATTCACGGCGCCCGTTTCACGCTGGTGCACGGGAAGCTCTCCTCTGCATGGGCGATTCAGTCGGCGGTGGTCGCGTTCGCGGCGACGGTGCTGGCGGCTCCCGGTCCGCACGTCCGGCGATGGCCCGCGCGTTCGCTGATGCGCTGGCGGGGTGCCGGGCAAGAAATAGCTTCGAAATTTTTCGCTACTCGCCTGCCGCGTTTCTGCTGTTCGGACGTTTACAAGAATAGGAGAGGTTGTCCGCCACTCTCAGCTTCCAGGCTTCGTGCGAGCGGCGCGACGTACTGACGGAGGAGTGCTGGCGCCGGTGAAGGACACGCCTCGCAGCCGGAGGAACATTGCGGAAAGGAACCAAGATGAAAATGACGCTCAAAGTTCTGGTCGCCGCGCTTGCAGTGGCGGTTGCTGCATGTGACGACAGCAATCCGGCGCCCACGGCGCCGACCACTACGACGCCGACGGTCACGACTCCAACGGCTCCGGCGAACCGGGCTCCGCAGGTTGCGACAGGCATAAACGATGCCACGCTGCAGCGGGGCAACAAGGGGACCGTCAATCTTGAAGAGTCGCCGGTGAACTTCACTGATCCGGACGGCGACGACCTGACTTACGCGGCAAGCTCCAGCAACACCCACGTAGCGTCGGCCGACGTTGTCGGAACCGTTCTTGAGATCGTTGCCGCGAACATCGGGAGGGCCGATATACGAGTGACTGCGCGTGATCCGGGCGGACTTACGGCGACGTTGACGTTCAGTGTGACCGTGACCGGAGGCTCGGGCACCAGCACCGGCGGCGGTGTCGTGACGACGCATGCGGGAGCCTGCACGGTCGGCCTGAGACTCGGGCCGGGCGGCTCCTGTGACGTCGGATCAGAGCGTTTCGAGGTCCTGTCGGACGGCCGCGGGCGCTATGGTTGCTGCATCACGGTCGGCACAGGCATCAATATCAACGGTTTCAGAGCGAACAGGATCTCCGGTACCGACAACTGGCGCGTCGAGGCGCTTCCATAAATGCCACACGCTCCCTTCAGTGCTTGACATGCCGGGGCAGCGGCGGGTGGCGGACATGGGTGATCTGATCGAGCTCACGTTCGTGCTCGACGGAGAACAGAGGAGGCTACAGGTATGGGAGCTGCGAAGACCGTTGTCATCGTTTCGCTGGCGTTCGTCTTGTTGGCATCGTCGCTGCGGGCAGCATCGACCGGGCAGCCGTCAGATCTCTCCCAGCTCCGTCAGGCGGCCGAACAAGGAGACGCCGATGCGCAGGCTAACCTCGGCGTCTTGTACTTCACTGGTCGCGACGTGGAGCAGGACGACGAGCTTGCCGTGCTCTGGTTCCGTCGCGCGGCCGAGCAAGGACACGCCGGGGCGCAGTTCGCAGTCGGCGTTTTGTACGCCGAGGGTCGCGGCGCGGAGCGGGACGACGAGCTCGCCGCGCTCTGGTCCCGCCGTGCGGCCGAACAGGGTCATGCCGACGCGCAACGGAACCTCGGGGTCATGTACGCCAACGGTCGCGGCGTGGAGCGGGACGACGAGCTTGCCGTGTCGTGGTTCCGCCGTGCGGCCGAGCAGGGTCATGCCGACGCGCAAGACAACCTGGGCGTTTCGTACATCAATGGCCGCGGCGTGGAGCGGGACGACGAGCTTGCCGTGTCGTGGTTCCGCCGTGCGGCCG
>WTGR01000500.1 GCA_011523485.1 Acidobacteriota bacterium | reverse complement strand
AGAGGAACTACCCCGGCGCGGAAATGTCGGTGCAGACGGGTCGCTGGATAACCGGTGCGCAGAACATCGAGCGGCCGGTCGACCAGATCCTCTTCAGCGAACGGCATCCCGACCCCGAGATGCGCCAGGATTTCACCGAGATCCTCATGGGCGACGACGAGTTCCGGGCCTTGCAACGGGAGATCGCGAACGTCGTGGACTTCGTCAGTTGCACCGAGACGCAGTTCCGGGAACGTCCCTGACAGTCCGCGGTCGAACGCCGCGTGGCACGGAGAGCGGCACCGGAACGAACATTCCCGGAACGGCCGGCGGGCATCCGTCAGCGCCTTGATCGCCTGCAATTTGCCGGCTTATCATCGGCAAATGCCGGTTTCAGCCGAAGAGGGTACACCCTCGCGATTGGCAGCAATTCTCATCGCCGAACAGCTTGGCGGATCGAAGACCATCGGTCGTCGGGTGCATTCGGATGCCGACCTGGCCCGCGCCGTGGAGCGCGGGCTCCCGGTGGCTACGATCGACGCACTGCGGAAGAGCGGCGTCACCGATCAGGAGATCGGCGACCTCGTCATCAAGCCCCGCACCCTGTCGCACCGACGAGCGAAGCGATCCCTGCTGACACCCGAAGAGTCCGACCGAGCGGTCAAGATCGCCCGGATACGGGCGCTCGCCGAAAGGACCTTCGCCGACAGGACCAAAGCCGACCGCTGGCTCCACAAGAAGTTGAGTGCGCTGGACGGCCGGCGGCCGATGGAGCTGATTCGCACGCACGCCAGCGCTCGGATCGTCGAGGATCTGTTGACGAGAATCGCCTGGGGCGCCGCCGCCTGATGGAGCTCTGGCGACTATCCGGAGCCGACTACGCGGAGCGCCTCGATGGAGGGTACGGACTCGCGAACGACGGTCGATGGAACACGCGGGGGCGCGCGGTGACCTACTGTTCCACCGGCCCCGCGCTCTGTGTACTCGAGAAGCTCGTGCACATCGACGACGCGTCCCTGCTGCCCGACGACATGATGTTCGTGCGCTACGCAGTGCCGAACGATCTCCAGGTCGAAGAAGTGCGCCTCGACGACCTGCCGGATCACTGGCGCCGGCGGGACGATGTGACCATGCGCCTGGGCGACGACTGGCTGGATGGCGTTTCGGCCTGCCTCCTGCGCGTTCCGTCGGTCATCCTGCCGATTCCCGACACCAGCGACAGAAACCTTCTCATCAACCACCGCCACGAAGACGCACGTCGCATCTCCATCTCCCGTATCGAGAACTTCCGGTACGATTCCAGACTGTTCGTTTTCGGATAGCGCCTCGAGGGCAGTCCGCGCCGCACCGGCGGCATCGACGGCGGGCCGACGCATCCCCGGTGTGAACGACGGGGCGGCATGCCGCTAGAATCCGTTCGATTGACGATGTTCCGAAGGGAGGACCGGATGCACTGCCGTCATCTCGCCGCACTCGTGGTTCCGGCGGTTCTGCTGGGCGCCCTCGCGACGACGCCGGCCGACGCGCGCGTGGTCCGCATCGAGGTGGAGCGGACGGCGCCGTACGCGGGCGGGAAGGAATTCGGCGACGCCGGCGCGTTCGAGCGTCTCGACGGCACGGTCCACATGGAGGTCGACCCGGACGACCCGCTCAACGCGGTGATCGTCAACCTCGACCGGGCTCCCCGCAACGACCGCGGCATGGTCGAGTTCAGCGCCCCGTTCTTCATCATCAAGCCGGTCGACATGACGCGCGGCAACCGCAAGCTGCTGTACGGCATCAACAACCGCGGGAACGCGATCGAGCTCCCCTTCCAGACCTTCCCGCCCCTGCCGCCGGGGGCCGATCCCGACTCCGGCGACGGGCTGTTCTTCCGTCTCGGCTACTCGTTCGTGGACGCCGGCTGGGCGGGGGACGTGACGACGACCGCGACGCGGCTCGGCGCGAACCTGCCCGTGGCGGTGCAGGCCGACGGCAGCCCGATCGTCTCCCGCATCCGGATCGAGTACCCGTCGGACCCGACGGCGGCCGGCGCCGTCACCCATACGCTGCCGCTCAAGGGCAACGACCGCTTCGTGAGCTATGCGACGGCCGACACCGACACGGCGCACTCGACGCTCACCGTCCGCGACGCCATCGACGGCGATCGCCGGCCGGTTCCGGCCGACCGCTGGGCGTTCGGGGCGTGCCCGTCGGGCGAGGCGTCACTCGCGCCTTCGACCACCGACATCTGCCTGTTCGACGGGTTCGACCCCGACAAGGTGTACGAGCTGATCTACCCGGCGCAGGATCCGTGGGTCATGGGCCTCGGCTACGCCGTCACCCGGGACGTCGCCTCGTTCCTCCGCTACGAGACGGCCGACGACGCCGGGAACCCGAATCCGCTGGCCGCGAGCGGCGACGCGACCGGCATTCGCCGCGCCTACGGCCTCGGCATCTCGTCGACCGGGATGTACCTGCGCGACTGGCTCTACCTCGGCTTCA